>JASHQG010000348.1 GCA_030037665.1 Acetobacteraceae bacterium | reverse complement strand
AACGAGGCCAGCTTCGGCCTCACCATCTCCGGCTGCGCACGCTAGGAGGGCACGCGATGGCGCTGTGGACCCTGATCGGGCTGGCCAAGGGGAAGGCAACGACGCCGTGGCCTTTGCATGGCGATGTCACGGGTCAGGAAGGCCTGTTCGGCATGCCGCGCTACAATCCGGACCTGTGCGACGCCGGATGCACTGTCTGCGCCGAGGTCTGCCCGACCGCGGCCATCACGATGCGGCCGGACAACCGCGGCCTGGAAATCGACTACGGCCGCTGCGTGGTCTGCCAGCTGTGCACCGAGGCATGCCCAACTGAAGCGATGGCCAAGTCCTCGGATTGGGCATTCGGCGTACGCGATCGCACCGACCTCTGCTGGGTGGAGCAAAGCGTCGCGGCGGCGCGGGAGCGCGATCCGGCACGCGGCGCGTTCCGCCGCAGCCTGCACATCCGTCACGTGGATGGCGGCTCCTGCAATGGCTGCGAGTCCGAACTCCAGGCGCTCAACAACCCGTTCTACAACATGCACCGGCTGGGGATCTTCTTCACGCCGTCGCCGCGTTTCGCGGATCTGCTGCTGGTCACCGGCCCCGTGACACACGCGATGGAGGAGCCGGTGCGTGCTGCCTACGACGCGATGCCTGAGCCCCGCTGGGTCATGGCCACCGGCACCTGCGCGGTATCCGGCGGTGTCGCCGGCGGCGGCTACGCCTGCAACAGCGGCCTCGACGGCATGCTGCCTGTCGATGTCTTCCTGCCCGGCTGTCCGCCGAACCCTGCCGCGATCATCGAGGCATTGTTGATGTTCCTCGGCCGCGCACCGCAGCGTGTGACAGGAGGACGCATTGGCGAATGACCTGTTAGCCGCCGCAGCGCTGCTGTGGATCGCGGGCGGCGTTCTCGCGCTGACCGGTCGCGGGCTCGGGCTGGCGCGTCTGTTGCTCGCGCTCGGCGGGCTTGCGGGAGTCGCCGCCGCCATCGGCAGCCTGCCGCACGGGACCACGGCCACGATGATCCCGCTGCGCATGGCCGACGCGCGGGCGACCTTCCGGATGGCACCCGCCGCCCTCTGGCTGATGGGCTTCGGTCTGGTTCCGGCACTGCTCGCATGCCTTCTCGCCACACCGGCGCGGTCGGGCCGCGCCGGCTGGTTGTTCGGCGCGGCGTGCAGCCTGTTGGGTGCCCTTGGTGTGTTCGGCATCCAGCACGGCGGCTTCTTCCTGCTCGCCTGGGAAATGATGAGCCTGGGTGGCGCGGTCATGATCCTGAACGAGCGGCTGACGGATGAGCCGGGCAGCTCCGTCTTGTTTATGCTGGCCATGCTGGAAGTTGGTTCCATCGCCCTCCTGGTGGCGATCATCATCCTGGCATCCGCCTCGCCGGGGCTGGATTTCGCGGGCTTTCCCGCGGCTGGCGCGGCGGTCGCGGTGCCCGGCCTGATCGGCCTCCTGTTCGTCATCGGCTTCGGCGCGAAACTCGGCTTGCTGCCGTTCTATGAATGGTTCCCCGGTGCGTATGGAGCCGGCAGTGGCGCATCGGGTGCGATTATGTCCGGCGTGGTGATGAACGCCGCGTATTTCGCGTTGAGTCGCAGCCTGATGAACTGGCTGCCAACGCTGCACGCCGACGCCCCGCGTTTCGGTATCTTTGTCGTCGCGATCGGCGTCGTGAGCGCCATGCTTTCTGTGCTGTATGCCTTTCAACAGGAGGACTGGCGCTGCCTGCTGAGTTTCTCTTCAGCCGAGAACGCATCGGTTTCGGTCGCGCTCCTGGGCGTCGCGCTCTTGTTCCGCCAAGGCGGTTCACCGGATCTGGCCGGTCTCGCCTGGACGGTCGCACTGTTACACCTTGCCGGTCATGCGCTGGCGAAAGGCGGGTTGTTCCTAACCGCCGATGGTGCGTTCGCCGCGACCGGCGGTTACCTGATCCGCCACTCGCTCTTGCTCAAACGCACTGCCTGGCTGTTCGGCCTCGGTGCGCTGTTCTGCGCCATGTCACTCGCCGCGATGCCGCCCCAAGCAGGCTTCGTCAGCGAGTGGTTCGTCTTCCAGACCGTGTTCCAGGGTTTCCACATCCCGAGCCTGGCCGGGCGCTTGGTGCTGGCCTTGGCTGGCGCCGGGCTCGCACTGACCGCCGCCGTCGCCTTCGCGACCTTCATCAAAGTGTTTGGTCTCGGCCTGCTCGGCGGCGGCAATCACAACGAGGGACGGGTCAGCGCCGGGACGGTCGTATCGGTCGGCATCCTGGGTGCCGCTGTGCTGGCGCTGGCCGTGGGCATGCCCGCCTGGCTCGAAGCACTGAATGGCGCGACGGTGGCCGAGTTCGGCGTGGACAGCGCACGGCGCATGCATGATGGCTGGCTGCTGGTGCCGCTGACCGCGAAATTCGCGTTCACATCGCCCAGTATGCTGGTCATCGTCATGCCGTTGCTGTCGCTCTTCCCGATCGGGCTGCTGGTGCTCAGCCGCGCCCTGGCCGCGAGGCGCGCGCCAATCTGGTACGGCGGCATCCGGCAGAACATCACGGCGACAGCCACCACGGCATTGACCTTCTCCAACGCGCTTCGCACCTTCTACAGCTTCATCTACCGGCCAACCGCGGAGACAGAGCGGGTCGTCACCGGCCGCGAGTATTTTGTCAAACGCCTGGTGTTCAATCAGGATGTTGCGCCGGTGTTTGGGCCCTACCTGTTTGCCCCGACCGTTCGGCTGGTGCGTTATGCATCCAAGCGTGCCCGGGTCCTCCAATCCGGTCACCTGAACTTCTATCTCGGGCTGATCGGCGCACTCTTGGTGATCATCCTGGGACTGGCCCTGCTTTGATGAACCTAAGGATGCGACAGCAATTGTGGACGTATCTCGCGATCGCCGTGGGTGGCACATTCGGTTGTTGGGCGCGCTATGCCATGACCAACCTCGTGCAGACGATCTATGGGCGCGATTTCCCTTATGCGACACTCAGCATCAACCTGCTCGGCGCCTTTTTGATG
>JASHQG010000347.1 GCA_030037665.1 Acetobacteraceae bacterium | reverse complement strand
CGCCGCGGCGGGACAATGCGTCGTCGCCGACGCGACGTTCATCGCGGCAGAGCACCGCCATGTCGTCGAGGACGCGGCGCGTTCGGCCGGCGCACCGTTCGTGGGCTTTTGGCTGACCGCCGCCTACGAGGAACTGGAACGGCGCATCATCGGGCGGACCGGCGATGCGTCGGACGCCACAGTTGCGGTGCTGCGGGCCACGGTGCGCAAAGACCCAGGTGCGGGGACGTGGCACGCAATCCGGTCACAGGGGGTCACCAACGATCTGACGCTGGCACAAGCGGTGCTGCACGCCCATATTGTGACGTGCTAGAATCGCAGGTCTGACCTGCGCAAATGATGGGGCCGGGAGGGCCCCTGGGAGGTACCGCTATGGCGATCCGCAAAGTGCTGCTGCCGCTGACCGGCACTGCTGCCGGCGAGGCTGCTCTGACCACGTCGCTGATGATCGCACGCCTGTGGAACGCGCATGTACTGGCGCTGCATGTCCGTGTGGACAGCCGCGACGTCGCCCCGCTGGCCGGTGAGGGGCTGTCCGGAGCGATGATCGAGGAAATGATGTCTGCCACGGAAAAGGAGAGCGGCGAGCGCGCCCATGCGGTGCGCGCCATGTTCGAGCGATTCGTCGCGCGGCATGACGTTGTCGTGTCTGAAGCACGGGCCGGCGCCGACTACGCGACTGCCGCGTTCGCGGCAGTGACGGGACGAGAAGAGGACATCGTCGCCCAGCAGGCGCGGCTTGCCGACGTGACGGTCGTGCCACATCCCGACGCTGGCGAGGATGTGTCATCGTCCGACGCGTTGCACGCGGTCCTGTTCGATTCCGGCCGGCCCGTGCTGATCTCACCGCGGGTTGCCCCGACGACGATCGGCACGCGGGTCTGCCTGGCGTGGAACGGCACGGCGGAGTCCGCGTCGTCAGCACTGGCGGCCTTGCCGTGGATGCAGCGGGCCGAGGTGGTACGTATCCTGTCAGCGGATGGCTACCAGCGGCGCGGCCCTGGTGCGGCGGAGCTCGGAGCCTATCTCGCGCTACACGGCATCAAAGCCGACGTCGAGATGTTCCAATCGGTCGGCAACTCGGTGGGCGCCGGCTTGCTCGCTGCGGCCCGACGGTTTGATTGCGATTTGTTGTCGATGGGTGCCTACTCGCATTCGCGACTGCGGCAACTCATCTTGGGAGGTGTGACCCGGCACGTGCTGGAACACGCCAACTTGCCGGTGATGATGAATCGATGAGCGGACGGTGGGCGAAGCAGAGATTGCAGAAGCGCTGCGAGCGTATGTGAAGTTGCTGCGGGCAGGCCGCGCCGTGCTGGTGCGGGTTGATCCGCGGCTGGCGGCAGCGGGGCTGACCCCGACTCAACTCGGCGTGCTGGAGGCAATCCTGCACAAGGGGCCGCTGACCCAGCGCGAACTGACCCGCAAGGTGCTGACCAGCGCCGGCAACATGACCGATGTGGTCGATAAGTTGGAGGCACGGGGATTGGTGCGGCGCACGCGCTCGCCGCGTGACCGTCGCATTGTGCCGGTTGAGCTGACCGATGCCGGGCGGGTTCTGATCGAGGGCTTGTTTCCCGACCACGCGCGGGACATCGCGGAGGCGATGAGTGGGCTGTCCTGTGAGGAGCTGCGGGTCCTGGGCGGGCTGCTGCGCAAGCTCGGGCTGAGCGCGGCGGGGGAGGATCCGGCCGCGGTACTGAAGTAGCACGCCCCGAGCTTGCATTGCGCGGCGCGAAGCGCCGAGGGGTCCCCGCTTCATGGAGCCCCGATAGCCCTGCTTGTGACGAGCGACAGTGGATCGTCGCCCGCGTCCCTTACCGAGATATCGGTCATGTCATGCCCAGGCGGCGCGACGCGATCTGTGCACCGTCGGCCATGGACGCCAGCTTTGCCCAGACAACATCCGCCGCGACGCGGCCGCGACCGGCGGACGTATCGAAGCCACAATCTGTTCCCGCCAGAACTCTCGTCGGATCTCCCACCACTTGAGCGACACGCTCGATCCGGTCCGCCACGACCTCGGGATGCTCCACGAAATGAGTGAGCGGATCGATAACGCCGGCGACCACCACCTGCCCATCATCGAGCGGGAGATTTGCGGCGCAGCGATACTCGTGTGCGTGCCGCGGATTGGCGAAGGGAAGCACCCAGCCTCCCACGTTGGCACGGCTGATCGCCGGGAGAATCACCGCGAGATCAACATCACAATCGTGCGGACCTTCGTAATTTCCCCAGCAGGCATGCAGTCGGACCTTTTCCTTCGGAATGCCGCGCAGCGCGTGGTTGATGGTCGCCACCACGTTTTCCACGAACTCAACGAACTCGCTTGTCGGACGATCCTGAAAGGCAACATGGCGTTCCAGAGCGAGGTCAGGTGCGTCGATCTGCAGCAAGAAGCCGTTTTCCACGATTGTCAGGTACTCGACGCGAAGAGCGTCGCCCAGCGCGGCGAGATAGGCGTCGAACGTGTCGTAGTACTCGTTCTGCAATGCAGATGCGATGATCCCGGGCGAGGGCGCAGTCATGAATGGTTCGGCAAAACTTTGTGCGCCGGCTTCACGGAGGGCAGCACGGAATTCTGCGCACTCGGCGTCCACCGCGGAGCGCTCCTGGTAATGCACAGGCCCGATCGCCTTCGGGATGCCGTCGCGGTTGCTGACCGACGGACGGTTGGCAGAATCGCTCCAGGCACGGAAACCGGGATACCGCAGCGCATCCGCCATGGGCTTGCGATTCCAGCTTCCCCCGAAC
>JASHQG010000346.1 GCA_030037665.1 Acetobacteraceae bacterium | reverse complement strand
GACGCAATCACCGGCAATATTGACGAAGTGGTCGTACGGATCGTCGGCACCGGAGATCATCAAGATGCGGCGGTCTGGCGGGGTTCTGCGACCGGACGATGGAACCCGGCACCAGGCTGGCGGTTGAGCTTCCCGATGCCGGATGATCGTTCGCTGCTGGCGTGGTGCAGGCGGGGCGCGCGTGCGCGCCGTGGCATGTTGGCCGGTCGGGCAGGCTGTCGCTCGGGTCGGCCATGCTCAGGCGTCAGTTGCCGCGCAGCAGACCGCCTGACCAGGGTCGCGCGTTGCAGCGGAGTGACGCCGTGCGGCCCGCGGCCGGCGATGGCTTTGCCAAACGGTGCAAGCCCGTCAGGATAGCGCGAACATTTCTGCCGGCGCGCAGCCTGCAATGGATCGAGGAGAACGAGCATGTCCACCATTCAGACGAGGTCCGCACGGCGGCGCGAGGACGCGAAGTTGCTCACCGGCCGCGGCAGCTATGCCGCGGATGGTATGCGCGACGGCATGCTTGTCGCAGCCCTGGTGCACTCGCCGCATGCGCATGCCGCCATCGTTGGCATCGACACCGCTGCGGCGCGCGCCATGCCGGGGGTGGTCGCCGTCTACACGCACGCCGATCTGACCGATGTCGGACCGATCCCGGGCGGCATCGGATTTCCGCGTCCAGATGGCGGCCCCTCGGCGAAGACAGATCGTCCGCTGCTAGCGGCGGATCGCGTCCGCTTCGTCGGCGAGCCGGTGGCCGTGGTGGTGGCGGAAACGCGTGGTGCTGCACTGGAAGCAGTGGATGGGGTGTTGACGGACTACGATCCGCTGTCAGTTGTCACCGATCCCGTTGCGGCGATGCGTTCCAGCGCGCCGGCGGTGTGGGACGAGTATCCCGATAACATTGGCTTCCTGTGGAAGCGCGGCGATGTCGAGGCGACTGACGCGGCGCTACGCTCCTCGGCGCACGTGACAAAACTGACATTCAGCGTGTCGCGTGTCACTGCGGCGTCGATGGAGCCGCGCGGCGCGTGGGCGGAGGTTGGACGTGACGGCCGCATCGAGGTGCACGCTGCACACCAGTCCCCGTTCAACCTGCGCAACGGCATGGCGAACGGGAATTTCAAGGTCAAACCGACGGATATACGCGTGCTGGCGAACGATGTCGGCGGCTCGTTCGGCATGAAGTCGGGCGTACAAGCAGAATATGCCCTGATCTGCTGGCTGGCACGGAAGCTTAACAGGCCAGTGCGCTGGATCGAAGACCGCACCGAAGCGTTCCTGACTGACGAGCAGGCGCGGGAGATGCAGATCAACGCGCAGCTGGGTCTAGACGCGAACGGGCGGTTCACCGCGCTGAAGCTCCGCTGGAACGTGAATCTTGGCGCGTATGTATCGGGGCGCTCCGGTTGGCCTGTCGGCAATATCGGCGGCACCGCGGGCGTTTATGAAATCCCGGCGATCTATGCGGAATCCTGCGGCGTCATGACACACACCGTGCCGACTGCAGCATATCGCGGCGCCGGCCGTCCTGAGGCGACCTATACGATCGAGCGAGTCATCGACGTCGCTGCCCGCGAACTCGGCCTCACGCCCTATGAACTGCGACGCCGCAACCTGATTCCGCCAACGGCGATGCCGTACAAAACCGCCTTGACCTTCACTTACGACTGCGGCGAGTTCGAGGGCAATATGACAACCGCGTCGGATCTTGCGGAACTCGCGAGCTTCGAAGCCCGCCGTGCGGAAGCTACATCGCGCGGCAAGCTGCGTGGCATCGGCCTATGCAATTGCATCGAGGTCGCTGGCGGGCCCTTCCTGCGCCCGGCGAAGGACCTTTCCACGCTGCGCCTGGCAGAAGACGGCACGTTGATCCTGCGCACCGGCTCGATGTCGGTCGGGCAGGGGCTCGAGACGACATTCTGTCAAATGGTCGCCGACCGCTTTCACGTGCCGATAGACACCGTGAAGTACGAATATGGCGACACCGACCAGTTGCCGTTTGGGAAGGGCAATGGCGGCTCGGGTGCGCTGTGCATCGGCGGCTCGGCCGTGTCGCTCGCGGTGGATGCGGTGATCGCCAAGGCAAAGCGAATTGCCGCTGAACTGTTGGAAGCGGCGGTGGTAGACGTGACGTTCGAAGCTGGCCGCTTCACGATCACCGGCACGGACCGTTCTGTCGATCTCGCCACAGTAGCGGCTGCGGCGTACGATCCGAACCACATTCCGCCCGGTGAGGAAGGTGGCTTGGTGGAATCAGGCGAATTCACCCCGACCGCGTGCACTTTCCCGAACGGCATGCATATCTGCGAAGTCGAAATCGATCCCGACACCGGCGAGACGCAGATCGTGCGCTACAGTGCCGTGGAGGAACTCGGCAAGGTGCTGAATCCCCTGATAGTGGCCGGACAAACGCACGGTGGCGTCGCGCAGGGCGCCGGCCAGGCGATGGGCGAGGTGATCGTGCACGATCCCGATTCCGGGCAAATGCTGACGGCGTCGTTCATGGACTACCAGATGCCGCGTGCAGACGATCTGCCGGATTTCCGCGTCGCGACGCGTGAGGTTCCCACGAAGGTCAATCCGCTCGGTGCGAAGGGCGTCGGCGAGGCAGGTACCGTTGGCGCGATGGCGGCGGTGATGAACGCGGTAAACGACGCTTTGGCGCCGCTCGGCATACGACATTTCGATATGCCGGCGACGCCGGGTCGCGTGTGGCAGGCGATCCAGTCGGCGCGGGGATAGTTCCCGCTGCCGTTGCGAGGCGCGCAGCACGATCCGATCTGCCGGGAGCTTGCCTCGTGCTTCGCTCCTCGCCGCGAGCATTGGATCAGCGATGCAGCGACCGGGCGTTGGTCGCTTGGTCCAATTCCTGCTTGGCGCCGCACACGGCGGTCGCCGCGAGGTCTGGCCCATCCGCTACGGTGCCGGTGGTGAAGACGTCCGGTCCCATTCAGCTTCCGCCAGAACGACGGCTTGCCTCCCGCCCGCGAACCGAGCCGGCTTGACCGATCCGTGCGCGCTGACCAACGTCGCACGCGTCATTCATGGCATGGTCTTGGCATGAGCACCCATCTGGTGATTCTCCCGGGCGACGGCATCGGACCGGAAATTGTCGGCGCTACGCTGACTGTGCTGCGCCACGTCGATGCGCGCTTCAGCCTCGACCTGAATTACGAGACCCACGAGATCGGCCTCGCCACCCTGCACCGTGATGGCACCACCTTGCCGCCAGTGGTACTCGAAGCAGTCCAACGGTCAGATGGCGTGATTCTTGGCCCTGTGTCGCACCTTGATTACCCGCCGGCCGAGCAGGGCGGCGTCAATCCCTCTGGCATTCTGCGCACGCATTTCGATCTCTACGCCAACATCCGACCTGCGCGGTCGCGTGAGGGCATGACAATTCTGCGCCATCCGATGGATCTGGTGATCGTGCGTGAGAACACTGAGGGGTTCTATGCTGACCGAAACATGGCCGTCGGTACGGGCGAATTTATGCCGACGCCCGATATGGCGCTGGCTGTGCGAAAGGTTACTACCGAAGCATGCCGACGAATCGCCCGGACCGCGTTCGAGTTGGCTCGCACGCGCCGCCGCCACGTGACTGCCGTGCACAAGCAGAACGTGCTGCGCATTTCCGATGCGTTGTTTCTGCGTGAAGTACGAGCCGTTGCCGCTGACTATCGCGACGTCACGCTGGACGACGCGCTTGTGGACGCGATGACCGCGCATCTGGTGCGCGATCCGTCGCGCTATGACGTCATCGTCACCACCAACATGTTTGGCGACATTTTGTCGGATGAGGCGTCGGAGTTGGCCGGCAGCCTGGGCCTGGGCGCCGCCTTGAACGCCGGGGATAACCGCGCGGTGGCACAGGCGCAGCACGGCTCGGCCCCTGACATCGCGGGCCAAGACCGCGCCAATCCGACCGCGCTGCTGCTTTCCGCCGCCATGCTGCTGCGTTGGCTCGGCGGGCGGCGCAGCGGTGCATTCGTGGCCGCGGCGGACGCGATTGAGGCGGCGGTGGAAACGTCGCTCGCCACCCCCGCAGAACGCACGCCAGATCTCGGCGGCCCGCTCGGGACGCGGGCGTTCGCGGCAGTCGTGGCAGGGCGCATCGCCGCGGTGCGGTAGCAGAGCGACATTCGGTTGCGGGCTGCCGGAAATCGCCGGCCAAGCACATTCCGATGATCACGGTCGGCAATGTTTGTGCGCATCTATGCGGGCCGAGTTCCGACGCGGGGCGCTGGCCGTTCGGCTACCCGTTACGGCCCGTTTGCGGCGCGCCGGGCTCCCGCAGTCGGCCGATAACAGGTCGGTCTCCGTGCAGGCCGGTGCCGGTTGAGCCCGTTGGTGCGCCTGGCGGACCCCGATGGACGTCAGGCCTATTCGCCGCCCGCGCCGAACGCGTTGAACGTGATGAGCGTGTAGGTGTCTTTCACGCCCGGCAGCGTCTGGAGCTTCTCCGTCACAAAGAGCCCGACATCCTGATCCGGGTCGAGGTAGAACTTGCCCAGCAGATCATACTGGCCCGATGTCGAGAACAGCTCCGACACCTGCTCGATGGAGTCGGCCGCGTCGCGTGCGACGCGGTAGGCCTGACCCATCTCGCATTTGATCATCACAAAGATAGCTCGCATGGCACGCCCTCCGGGCAGCGGAGGGCGCTACCATAGCATCCCGCGTCGCCGTGTCAGGCGGTGGCGTCCTGGTGCTCGGCGAGCAGGGCCAGATGATGGCTGGCGCGTCCAAGGCGGCGAAGCATGACCGGCAAAGGCGGCTCGGTCGGCAGTGGGCCATCGCTCAGGAAGTCTTCCCAGTTGGACCACTGTCGCTGGTCGAGCAACAGCACCTGGCGGCGCTCCTCGGCATCGATCTGCATCTGGTCGCCAAGGCCAGCGTAAAGACGCCACTGATTCCGCGCTAGATTATCCATCGCTCCGCAACTCCAGTTCTGCAGCATACGGACCTCCAGTCGTCGCGATACAGGTAGTCCGATCCGATTCGGAGGCGGAAATGAGCAGCGGGGGTGGCCGAAAGGTGGCAGACGAACACCAGCTCGTGACATGGCTTCACGACGCGGATAGGACGTTCATGCTGCAGTCAGTGGCGATGCGGTTGGAGGACGGTTGCAGAGAGCGATGTATGTCATATGCCAGTGCTATGCGGTTCACCTTCCCGCTTCGGCGAAGGGCTGGGCCGCGGGTGCAATATTACTCGACCCTTCCCGCACCGCTCCTGCAAGCGGGAGGGGGGACTTACTCAACCGTTTCGTGCTGCCTATTGTGCATGCAAACACTCGGGTGGGAGGCACGCATGGAGTTGGCTCAGGCGCGTAAGGCCAGGATCACGCCGCGGAGGGGAGGTCGCATCCTGGCGGACGCGCTCGTAGCGCAAGGGATCGACCACGTCTTCGAAGTGCCGGGCGAAAGTTTCCTCGACACGCTGGATGGCCTGTACGGTGTTCGCCAGAAGCTGAAGCTGGTCACCTGCCGTTTTGAGGCTGGCGCAGTGAACATGGCCGAGGCTTACGGCAAGCTCGCCGGCCGGCCCGCCGCGGCGTTTGTCACGCGCGGACCTGGCGCGTGCCATGGTTCGATCGGTGTGCACATCGCCATGCAGGATTCGACCCCGCTTCTGTTGTTCGTCGGCCAGATCCCGCACGAGGACGCCGGCCGCGATGCGTTCCAGGAGATTGACTATCGACGAATGTTTGGCTCCGTCGCCAAGTGGGTGACGCAGATCGACCAAGCCAAGCGCATCCCCGAAGTCGTCGCGCACGCGGTCGATGTCGCAGTATCCGGTCGTCCCGGTCCGGTGGTGGTCGCACTCTCCGAGGAAATGCAGCGCGATATCGCGGAAGTGCCTGACCTGCCGCGCGTGCGGGTGGCGCCCGCGCATCCTGATCCGGCGGCGCTGCAGGCGATGCGCCTGATACTAGGGAACGCCCGGCGCCCGGTCGCGGTCCTCGGTGGCTCATGCTGGACCGATGCGGGGCGCAGGGCGATGCGCGACTTCCTGAGCGGAAACGACGTCCCGGTGACGGTTGGCTTCCGCCGCCAGGCACATTACGACGGCACGCTGGACAATTTTGTCGGCGATCTCGGGGTGGGCGCCGATCCGGGGCTGATCGGTAAGGTGAAGGAAGCGGACCTGATTCTGGCGATTGGCAGCCGGCTCGGCGATGCCGTGACGCAGGGCTATACCCTGCTCGACAGGGTCGGCAGCGTGCCGATCGTGCAGGTGCATCCTGATGGCGCGGAAATCGGCCGCGTGTTCCGCCCGGCGCTGGGCATCGTGTCAGATCTGAACGCGTTCGCCGAAGCGGTAGCGGCGATGGAGCCGGTGCAGGCGACCTGGACGCAATGGACGCAGGAACTGCGTTCGCTGCGCGAGGCGCAACGCGCGGTGCCAAACTATCAGGGCACGCTGAACCTCGGCACGGTAATGCGCGAGTTGGAGGGACTGCTGGCTGCCGATGCTATTGTGACGACCGACGCCGGGAATTTCGCCGGATGGGCGACCCGCTTCATCAACTTCAGCGGCCGCCAGCGCTATATCGGTCCGACCAATGGCGCGATGGGCTACAGCGTTCCGGCCGCGGTCGGCGCGAAGATCGCGTTCCCTGAACGGATGGTCGTCAGCCTGGTCGGCGACGGTGGCTTCATGATGACGGGGCAGGACATCGCGACCGCGTTCCACCACGGCGTCGCGCCAATCGTTCTGGTGTTCAACAACCAGATGTATGGCACGATCCGAATGCACCAGGAACGCGCCTACCCCTGGCGCGTCTCGGGGACCGCGCTGACCAATCCCGACTTCGCGAAATACATCGATGCGTTCGGCGGCCATGGCGAAGTGGTCAGCGAGACGTCCGAATTTACGCCGGCCTTTCTCCGAGCGGTGGAAAGTGGCCGGCCAGCGGTGATCGAGCTGCGCATGAACCCCGAACAAATCACCACGCGCCAAACGATTGCGGATCTGCGTGCCGGCAAGGCGCCGCCGAAGACCGCGGCGAAGCCCAAACGCGCCGCGGCGCCGAAACGCCCGACGCCGGCGCGGGCCGGCGGCGGAGGTAAGCCGCGCGGCTGAATGTGCCGTAGAAGCAGTCGCGGTCGGGCATGCTGGATCCGGCTGAGGACGCCATTCTGGCCGAACGCATGCGGCCAGCTGCCGGAGAAGTCGATGCCGGCACTTTGCAGATTCGCGCCGCGTAGCCTGGCCCTGATCTCAGTCAGCTTTCCTAAAGGTCTCTTCGCAAGATTGCCTGTCAGCACCCCGTCGCGCGACAGCGAGGGTGACGATTGGGGTGCTGGTTTCATCCGTTGCAGGCCGGAGGCATCCACCGCTGTAAAACTCGCATTGACGGAGAGCCGCCTCGCATTGACCGGTTCGCATGGTTCGCAGGTGCGTCACCGCCCGACGGCGTAACCCTGCATGCCACGCGGATTGGCACCGGCAAACATTTGCCCATCCGGCTCGATGCGCGCGCCCGACAAACGCCCTTCACTCCAGGCCTCGCCCATTTCTGCCTTGTGCCCGCGCGCTCTCAGCTCGGCAAGTACTGACACAGGGAAACGCCCCTCGATTACCACCTTTCCCGGCCGGGCGATGCGCGGCCAGAAACTGGAAGGCCAATGCTCGGTATGGAACGATGGCGCGTCGATCGTCTCCTGGATGCCCATGTTGTGATGCACCATGCGCAGGAACATGATCGGTGACCACTGGTCCTGCTGCTCGCCACCCGGGGTGCCGAACGCCATCCATGGCTTGCCATCGCGCAATGCCAAACTAGGCGACAGCGTGGTGCGCGGACGCTTCCGTGGAGCGAGCGAGGTGGGCAATCCCTCGCGCAGCCAGAACATCTGCCCGCGTGTTCCCATACAGAAGCCAAGCTCCGGAATCACCGGCGAAGACTGCAACCATCCGCCGGACGGCGTGGCGCTGACCATGTTGCCATGCCGGTCGATGACATCGAGATGGCACGTATCAGCGCCGATAACGCCGAGCCGCGCGACCGTGGGTTCGCCTGCGCCGGCCGCGGCCGATGCCAACCTGGATGCCCGCGCTGCTGCGTTATGATCGACCCACGTGGTGTAGCCGGGGACCTCGCCAGGCCGCAGCTCGAGCGACGCGTTGTATCCGACCAGCTTGCGCCGCTCTGTATTGTAAGGCTCCGACAACAGCGTACTGAGCGGCACATCGACGAAGTTTGGGTCCCCGTAGTAGGCCTCGCGATCGGCGAAAGCGAGCTTGGCGCATTCGATGACGGTGTGGGTAAACTCGGTGCCGCATGGATCCATCGCCCCGAGATCGAAGCCACGCAGTAGGGCAAGCTGTTGGAGGAACACCGGTCCCTGACTCCATGGCCCGCATTTCAGCACGGTATAGCCGTGGTAATGATAATCGACCGGATCCTCGACAGTGGCCGACCAGCGCACAAGATCGTCCGCCGCCAGCAGGCCGCGATTGCGCCGGCCGGTGACATCAAGCACCGCGTTGGAACGGAAGAAACGATCGACCGCCTCGGCCACGAAACCGCGATACCAGGCGTTGCGCGCCGCATCGATGCGTGCCTCGCGCGTGGTACCCGTCGCTTCCTGGCAGATCCGCTGGTACGTTGCCGCTAGCGACGGCCGGGCAAATAGCGAGTGCGGTTTTGGAACGTTTCCTCCTGGCAGGAACACCGCCGCCGAGCTTTTCCACTCCTGTTCGAACAACAGCCGCACGCCCTCGATGGTCGCGCTGATGCGCGGGACGATCGGCACTCCGTTTGCCGCGTAGCCAATCGCGAACGACAACACGTCGGTCAGCTCCCACGTGCCCCATTCACGCAGCAGCAGGCACCATGCGTCGAACGCGCCGGGGACCACGGCCGGAAGCAGACCGGTTGCCGGGATCAGGTCGATGTCCAGATCGCGAAATTTCGCGATCGTCGCGGCTTGTGGCGTGACGCCCTGACCGCAGACCACCCGTTGCGCGCCCGTCCGAGCGTCATGCAGAATAATTGGCGCATCGCCGCCTGGCCCGTTCAGATGTGGCTCGGCTACCTGCAAGGTGAAAGCCGCGGCACAGGCTGCGTCGAAGGCATTACCGCCGCGCTCTAACACCGCCATGCCAACTTGGCTGGCCAGCCAGTGCGTACTGGCCACGACGCCGAACGTGCCGGCAATTTCCGGGCGGGTTGTAAACATGCGAACTCCTGCGGCTGGTCGTAGGTGAGGTTAGGGTGCGCAGCCTCGGGTGGAAAGCCTGCGCGCTTTGTCATTGCGGAGACCGTGGCAACGACGCATTCTCTGGGTTCGATAACCTGCCCAATCTTAGGAACGGGGATGCTGGTTCTGGTCGTCGGCCCGAGTGGAGCCGGCAAGGATACGCTACTGAATATGGCACGAACGACGTTGGCCGGTGACGCTCGGTTCCGCTTCGTGCGGCGGGTGATCACGCGACGGGTCGACGCGGGTGGCGAAGATCACGAACCGGTATCGGACACCGAATTCGCAGCACGGGCCTTTGCACTGAGCTGGGAGGCGCACGGCCTGCATTACGGTATTCCAGCGGATGTCGCGGACGATATCGCACGCGGCGTTGTGGTTGTGGCGAACGTTTCGCGTTCCATCATCGCTGAAGCCGCGGCGAGATTTCCCGTGCGGGTGATCGAAGTGACGGCGTCGGCTGAAGTGCTGGAGGCACGGCTTCTGGCCCGAGGGCGGGAGACTGCGGCGGACGTTGCGCTCCGGCTGGCACGGCGGATTCCGTTCCCCCACGGGATTGACGTGGCAACCGTCGTCAACGATTCGTTCCCCGAGGCAGGCGCGGAACAATTGATAATGCACATCGCGCGCGCTTCGCGCGGGTAGGGTTGACGCGCGGTGCCAGGCGGCCGACCACCAGAATGACCCGCGCGACCGCACGTTTATCCTCGGTGCTATGTGCCCTGTGTCGGTCCGTTTCGCGGTCTGACCGTGCTTCGCAGGCGCGGTGTGCCGAGAAGCGGCAGTCTTTCCGCCATCACCAACGGTGTGCCCGCCGGGTTCTGCACAAACAAACAAATATCCTCGACACGACGCGGCACCTCTATCGCGCGAGCAAAGTGACGCTCCACCGACGGCAGAAACACTGCCTTTTCCGCTACGCTCAGCCGCCGCGTCAGCGTCATGTGGAAGAACCATGACTCGAACACATACGGATAGCCCCACCGCACCAGCATCGCCTCCTGCTGCGGCGTAAGCCCGGCACGTCGGCGTCGCGCTAATTCGTCATCGGAAGGCGGTGCGCGGAACTGATCAAGTTCTGCTACGCACGCATCCGCCAGCGCCTGCAACGGCGGACATGGTGCCGTCTCGCGTAACGCCAGGAAGCCGAACACGTCGGAGACTGCGAGCGGGGGCAAAGCAAACGGCGCCGTGCGGGCGGCCAGCGCTGTCGCCGCCTCCAGCAACGCCGACCACTGTCGCTCCTCGGCCAAACGCATTGGCGGCTTCAGTGTCGCGTGAAATCCGTAGAGCCTGGGTTCCGCCGTCACAGCTTCGATATCCGGCACAAGAGGCTGCGGCACCGGCACGTCGCTTTCGGGATCGCGTCCCAACCACGTCGCTGCCTCGGCAAACAGGGGATCGTCGGGCCGTGGCGCGTAATAGACCGCAACGCGTGCGTTGGGACCCATCACGCCACCCGCTGGCCCGCACTCCATACCTGACGAACCACAGGGAGGTTGTCATGCACCCGCACCCGCACCAGATCGGCGCGTCGTCCTGCTTCCAGCCGGCCGCGATCCGTGAGGCCGCCCAAGCGCGCGGGATGTTCGCTCACAAGCGCCATCGCTGCCGGCAGACCGACCCGCGTCGCGCAACGAAACGCCGCTTCAATCAGACTGTTCGGCACATAGTCCGATGCGAACGCATTCACTGCATACTCTACGAGCAATGCCTCGGCGGAAACATTGCCGGAATGCGAGCCGCCGCGCACGATATTGGGCGCGCCTGCGATCACATCCATCCCAGCGGCTTTCGCGGCGCAAGCTGCGGCCATCGTGACGGGGAACTCGCTGATGCGGATTCCGTCCGCGGCGTTCTCGGCCACTTCCTCTTCGGTGCGATCATCGTGGCTGGCCAGTGCCAACTGGCGTCCCGTGACGCGGTCCAGCAGCGCGCGCCGGTTGGGTCCGCGCAGGCGTGCGCGTTGTTCCTGCATTTCGGCGATTCGGCGTTCGATGAACGCGTCGTCCAATCCGCCACGCCGGCGCAATGCGCGATAGAAATCAAGGTCCGCGTACTGGCCAACCCCCGGGCTGTGATCCATCAGGCTCACCATGCGCACGCGTTGATTCTCTGCGACCGAATCGAACAACTCAAGCATGTCGGTTGCAGGAATTTCGCAGCGTAGGTGCAGAAAATGTTGCGCCTTCAAAAGATCCGCTTCCGTCAGCGCATCCAGGTCCACGACGCCTTCGCGAAAGGTGCGGATACGCTCCTTGTCGAAGCCAAGGTCGCCCAAACACAGCGCATCGAACACGGTCGTCACGCCCGCAGCCGCACACTGCGCGTCATGTGCCACCATCGCCGAGCGCGACGGCCAGCGCGCGAGCGATCGAGGCTGCACCTGGCGTTCCAGATTGTCAGTATGCAGATCAACCATGCCGGCAACCAGGTAGTCGCCGTCGAGATCGATTGCCGCGGGTGTGGTCACGACTCCGGGCTGAATGTCGGCGATCTTTCCGTCGTGCAGCACGATGGTTCCGTGCTGGGCCGCGTCCGGTAAGATGAGAATAGCATTAGTCAGGATCGATTCGGCGTTCATGCGGCTTCCTGCAATGGCGTCAAAGGGAAGAGGCGGTCGGCAATTGCATCACGCACGTCACTATCATGACAAATCGATATGATGGCGGTACCGCGGATCTTGGCCGCCCGGATCATATCCACCACCAAGGCGCGGTTTTCGGTATCCAGCGACGCTGTCGGCTCATCAAGCAGAAGCAGCGGATAATTTGCAATGAACCCGCGTGCAAGATTTACCCGCTGCTGCTCTCCACCGGAAAAGGTAGCGGGAGGAATGGCGTGCAGGCGGCGTGGAATGTTCAACTGCCGCAACAGCTCACTGGCACGCTGCCGCGCGACTGCCGGCTCAATGCCGCGCGCGACCAGTACCTCTGCCACTACGTCCAGTGCCGGCACACGTGGCACAACACGCAGGAACTGGCTGACGTAACCTAGCGTGTCGCGACGCACGCCGAGGATGGTACGGGAATCGGCGCTGACGAGATCAATCATTTTACCGAGATGGCGGACCAGGATGCGTCCGGATTCTGCACGATAATTTCCGTACAGGCTGCGCATCAGCGTTGACTTGCCGGCGCCGGATGGGCCGGACAGCACGATACATTCACCGGCCCGCACTTCCAGCTCGATTCCGGATAGAACCGGAATCCGTATGCCACCGCGCAGGTGCAGCGTGAAGCCCTTCGCGAGGTTCTCGGTGCGGAGCATGACCTGAGTCATCGTACGCCTGGCCGGGCAACGCGTTGTCTGGGTTTCACGGGCCTCATGTCCTGTTGGAAGGCTGCAACCGTCATCCGAGAGGGGGGCATGCGCACGATCATTGTGTCGGAGATCCGGTCGGGCGCTTGGCGAATGGAGGTCGATGCTCAGATCCGCCGCTGACCCACCCGAGACGGAGGGCGGGGGCAACCAGCCTGCGATCGTCCGAACGACCCTCAGTGGGCTGCAATGCGACGAACTCTGTGCGCCCATGCACGATTGCATGTGCCAGGCATGCGACTGCACGAACACGGGTATTCATGCCTGCAATACCGAGCTGACCAGCAACTGCGTGTACGGATGCTGAGGATCGTCCAGTACCTGATCCGTCAGCCCGGTCTCAACGACCCGTCCCCGCTGCATCACCGCAATGCGATGTGCGAGCAGGCGCGCCACCGCTATATCATGCGTCACAAGCACGGCGGCGAGCTGCAACTGCGCCACAAGTGAGCGGATCAGATCCAGCAGTCGCGCCTGCACCGATACGTCCAGCCCTCCGGTCGGTTCGTCCATAAAAACCAACCGGGGGTGCGTCACCAGCGTGCGTGCAATCTGCAGCCGCTGCAGCATGCCACCTGAGAAAGTGCGAGGTAGATCGTCGATCCGGTCTGTGTCGATTTCGACCTGGCGCAGCCATTCCAGCGCCTGGCCACGAATATCACCGTAGTGCCGTACGCCTTGGGCCATCAGCCGCTCACCGACATTGCCGCCGGCGCTGACATTCATGCGCAGGTTCTGTTTTGGGTCTTGATGCACGAAACCCCAATCGGAACGGTGCAGCGCGCGCAGCGCCGGCGCCGGCATCGCATGCAAATCGAGCAAATGGCCGTTTGGATCTCGGTACCACACCGCGCCGGCATCCGGTTGCAACCGTCCTGATAGCACGTTAAGCAACGTTGTCTTACCGGAACCAGACTCTCCGACAATTGCCAGCATTTCGCCGGGCCACAGATCGATGTCGACGTCGGCAAGCGCCGTGATGTGCCCGAACGAGAGTGTCAGGCCACGGGCCGATAGCAGAGTGTCTTCGTTCATTCCGCGGTCTCCGGCAGCGACGCGGAACCGACATGGCCGGCCGCGCGGCGTTCGATGCAGTGGTCGGTATCAGAGCATACGAACAGGCGGCCGCCGCAATCATCGGTGACGACTTCGTCGAGATAAACGTCGTCCGCGCCGCACAGCGCGCAGCGATGGGGTGCGCGAATCGCCCGGAAAGGGTGGTCATCAAAATCGAGCGAACGCACGTCTGTATAGGGCGGCACAGCGTAGATCCGCTTTTCCCGTCCCGCCCCGAATAACTGTAGCGCCGGCATCATGTGCATTTTCGGGTTGTCGAAGGCAGGGATTGGGCTCGGCGACATGAGGTAACGGTGGTTCACCATCACCGGATAGTCGTAGCTGATTGAGACCTGACCAAGTCGCGCGATGTCTTCGTACAACTTGACGTGCATCAACCCGTAATCGGCGAGTGCATGCATGCGGCGGGTCTCGGCGCGGCTCGGTTCCAGGCGGTACAGCGGCTCCGGCTGTGGTACCTGGTAGACGATGATTTGGTCATCGCGCAGCTTCGTTTCCGGGATGCGATGGCGTGTCTGGATCACCGTCGCTTCCGCGGTGTGTGTGGTGGTGCGCACGCCTGCCGTGCGGGCAAAAAAGTGGCGGATTGAGACAGCGTTCGTCGTGTCGTCTGCGCCTTGGTCGATGACCTTTAGTACATCGTTGGCACCGAGGACCGATGCCGTGACCTGAATACCGCCGGTGCCCCAGCCATATGGCAGCGGCATCTCGCGTGAACCGAACGGCACCTGGTGGCCTGGCACCGCCACCGCTTTCAACAGCGCCCGGCGGATCATGCGTTTCGTCTGTTCGTCGAGATAGGCAAAATTGTAGCCGCGCAGTGGCTGCGTGTGCTCGCTGCCGCCGTGAGCAAGCGGTTCGGTGGGATGGATCTGGTGACAATCTGTCCCGGGGGGTTGGTTTCCCTGCCCAGGTCGCGCTCCCCCATGGGAAGGCGGACACCTTTCGCCTGTCATTCGGCCGCCTCCGCGCGTTCTACCTGGCGCGCTGCTTGGCGCCGCATACGCCGCACATTTTCCAGCTCACTCTGGAAATCGACATAGTGCGGCAGCTTGAGATGCTCCACGAAACCGGTTGCCTCGATATTGTCCGAGTGGTACACCACAAATTCGGCATTCTGCGCCGGGGCTGTGACGTCCTCACCTAATTCTTCGGCGCGCATGGCACGGTCGACCAGCGCCATCGCCATTGCCTTGCGTTCGCAGTGGCCGAACACCAAGCCATAGCCACGGGTGAACTGTGGTGGCGTTTTTTTCGTCCCCTTGAACTGGTTTATCATCTGACATTCAGTGACCGTGATATCCCCGATGTCGATGGCAAAGCCGAGTTCTGGCGGCTCGATCTCTATGCACACATCGCCCGTGCGAATCTCTCCAGCAAACGGGTGCGAGCCGCCGTAGCCGCGCTGCGTCGAGTAGCCGAGTGAGAGCAGAAATCCTTCGTCTCCGCGTGCCAGCGCCTGCAGCCGCACATCGCGCGGAGCGGGGAAGCGCAGCGGCTCACGCGTCAGATCGCCCGGCTCGTCTGCATCGTCATCATCCAGCTCAATGATCCCTTCCTGCCCGAGAAGATCGGTCACCCGTGACATTTGCGCCGCTGATGGCTCCGCACGCGGTGCCTCCTCGCGTGCACCCTCTAGGGTGAGCGCGAAATCCAGCAGCCGGTGAGTGTAATCGTAAGTTGGCCCCAGCAACTGGCCGCCTGGCAGATCTTTGAACACCGCCGAAATGCGGCGCTGCACGCTCATCTCCGCCGTATCCACCGGCGTCGAATACGCGAACCGTGGTAGCGTGGTCCGATAAGCGCGCAGCAGGAACGCCGCCTCGATCAGGTCACCCTGTGCCTGTTTCACCGCGAGTGCGGCGAGTTTACGGTCGTACAGCGAGCCTTCGCCCATCGCACGATCGACAGCACGCCCGAGTTGCTCCGCGATCTGATCCAGCGAAACTTCCGGCACCGATGGATCGCCGCGCCGCTCTTCCGCCAGCCACGCATGCGCCGCGGCAATCGCCTTTTCGCCGCCTTTGACGGTGACATACATCGGCTAGGTCTCCCGCACCGTCACACTGCGGGGCAGCGCAGCGAGCTGCGTCCCTGTGCACAAAATGATATCAACGCCGAGCGGGAACCGTGCCCGGTTCCGTTGCCAGGCACCGGAAAATTCCGCGGCTAGTCCATCGATCGCAAGTACAGTTGGTTCACGCATACCAGGTCCTTCAAGTCGAAAACGCCGTCCACCTTCGAATGCCCGAATCTGCAGGATCATGGTTGCCGAACGCTCCGGCGCTTCGTGGCTGCCTGCCGGTAACGCCGCGAGATCAGGCAACGACAGCGCCAGTGCGAATGCGCAGGTTTCAGGTCCGGTGGCGAGCGGTGCACCGCAATGAAACGCGATCCACTCACGAGAAGCTGCGGCGTCCGGATCAAGCCACAGAGGCGTATCATGATCCACCAAAGTCAACAGAACCGCAGCGGTTGCGGGCGCCAACGGTGGGGGCGGCGTCAGGCCGACTCCGGCCTCGTATATACGCCCCGGCCGTGCCATCGCATCCAGCACAGCGCGGAAGCATCCCTGCGCGCCGGCGACAGGGTCGGCAAATCCGGGGAGGTCGATCGTGCTCATGTGCGCATATTCTGCATGGCGAAGAACTGGACCTGCGTCGCCGCGGCCTTTGCTGCGATGTCGTCCCGCCGCCGCTGTTGCACGCTGGCCAGGGGCCTGATCACGTCGGACTGCAATGCGGCCGCTGCGTCGGGATCCTGCAGCATCGCGTCCACCAGCGCCGCAAGTTCGGCTTGCCGCGCATCGCGTCCGGCAATGTAAGCGTGACCGACCAGACCCGACTCGGTGCGCACAGTGCAACGCGTCACTGTCATTTCGCCAAGATTGAACGCGCCACCGCGACCGCCGACACGCCCCCGTACCATCACCAACCCGGCTTCCGGTCCGCGCAGTCGTGTATAGGCGGGGAGGGGCGTGCGGGCGGCCAGGCACGTTGCAATCTCCTCGCCGCTGGCGCGTGCCAGCACCGCCATCCAGTGGCGGCGTTCGGCGTGGGGTTCTGGGAAGGATCCAGCGTCAGCCATGCGTCCGACCTCTGCTTGTACAGATGTCTAGACAGCTAGCGACGAACCGGGCTAACGTCAACGGCGAACACGCAAGTGTCGGGGCGGATTGGATGAAAATAACATGAAGGAAGCTGACGCGCCGGACGACACGCCGAATCTTCCGGTCCTGCGGCAGGATGGTGTGTCGCTCTGGCGGCAGATCGCCGGCAAGCTGCAGCAGGACATCACCGACGGGACCTATCCGGTCGGCGGGCGCCTGCCGACCGAAGCCCAGCTTTCACGCCATTTCGGCGTGAACCGCCATACCGTGCGCCGCGCGTTGGAAGAATTGTCGCGCAGCGGCCTTGTGCGCGTCGAGCAAGGACGCGGCTCTTTCGTGGCCGAGGAGGTGCTTGAATATTCCGTCGAACCGCGCACCCGGTTCACCGAGTGGATCCGGCGGCACAACAAGGAACCATCGGGCCGCGTGCTGCAGCTGAAGGAAACGCTCGCTGACGCACAGGTTGCCGGCAATCTCGGCATCCGTGCCGGAGGCCATGTGGTGCTGCTGGAACGCCTTGGGTTCGCCGACGGCCGGCCGGTCGGTGTCACCAGCCATTATTTCCCCGCCGCACGGCTGCGCGGCATTCTCGAGGCATTGCGGACGCATGTGCGAATCACCGATGCGTTGCGGGCGGTCGGAGTCGCTGACTACCTGCGCCAGGTCACGCGCGTCACCGCGCGGGTGCCCAGTGCCGAGGAGGCGGAGTTGCTCCGCATGCCGCGCAACCGCCCGTTGCTGGTCACCGAGAATGTCAATGTCGATCGTGCTGGCCAGGTGGTAGAATTCGCTATCGGCCGTTTTCCCACGCCGCGCGTTCAAATCGTCTTCGAACCGTAGAAGGCCGTCTATATGGACCGGATGCGCATTATCGGTGGACGTGTACTGCTGCCTGAAGGACTGGAAACCGTCGACCTGTTGCTCGAGGACGGGCGGATCGCAGGAATCGGTGACGCCGGTCTGCGCGGTTCCGTCTTCGATGCACGCGGCCTGCTCGTGTTGCCGGGCATCGTCGATATCCACGGCGATGCGTTTGAACGGCAGTTCCAGCCACGCCCCGGCGTTGATTTTCCTGCCGATATCGCGCTGGCCGATACCGAGGCGCAGTTGCTGTCAAACGGCATCACCACCGCATTCCACGGCGTTACGCTGTCGTGGGAGCCGGGTTTACGAAGCCTCGACTCATGGCGCGCCTTGTTGACCGCGATGGAAGCGCGGCGGTGGACCTGCGATATGCGCGTGCATTTGCGGTGGGAGGCGTACAACCTCGATGCGTTGGAGACGGCGCTGGCCGACATCGAAGCGCACCGTGTGCATCTGGTTGCGTTCAATGACCACACACCATCTATCCTGCACAAACTTGAAGACCCGGTTGCGGGCGCGAAATACAGCGACCGGGCGGGCATGAAGCTCGAGGATTTCCGCGCCCTCGCCGATGGCATCGCATCCCGTGCGGCAGAGGTGCCGGCATCGCAGGCACGAATCGCGGCCGCGGCCCGTGCGGCCGGCATTCCCATGGCAAGCCACGACGACGCGACCGTGCCGACACGCACGGCCTTCCGCGAGTATGGGGCGCGCATCTGCGAGTTCCCGATGGCCGAGGAAGTCGGCAAAGCAGCCCGTGCTGCCGGCGACTGGGTGGTAATGGGCAGCCCGAACGTCGTGCGCGGGCGCTCGCATCTCGGTTGGGCTTCCGCGGCGCGGTTGGCCGAGGCGGGCATCTGCAGCGTGCTGTCCTCGGACTATTTCTATCCGACGATGCTGCGTGCGGCATTGATCCTGTCCGCGCGGGGCGTGTTGGACCTGGGGCAGGCGTGGCCCTTGATATCGGCCAATCCGGCCCACGCGGCCGGCCTGTTCGATCGGGGGGTCATTTCTTCTTCGAAGCGGGCAGATCTGATTATCTTGGATTCTGACATGCCCCAAGTGGTCGCAACCTTCGCCGAAGGACGTGCCGGATTCCTCACACAATCGGGAGCGAAACGTCTGCGCGGCGAATCAAAGACGGTTTGACACAGAGACGTCATTGCTGGACCTGCCAGCCGCATAATTGTTGATGCTGAGCGCTGTCGCGACGCTGGGATACTCGCGAAACAGCGAGATGCCGGCGAGCCAGCACACGCCAGGCAACGGCGCGACGCGGCAACGCAACGGAGGGGATAAGCGAAGCAGCACACCGGCGTTGAATTGGCCACGGCCGAGTTCGGCGTGGCGATCCGAAGCATTTTTGGCTGGATGAACAAGGGGCGTGTGTGGCGGGGAGCGGCCCGACCGAGGCGTGTTCAGTGCACAGGTCGCATCGGGGCGCATGACGTCTGCCCTGCCAGTGCTATAATCCCGGCAACATAGCCGGGAGTGAAGCGCCATGAATGTCGCCGACGCTGTTGTGGAGATCCTCCGCCGCGAGGGTGTCACTACTTTATTCTGCTTTCCGACCACGTCCATGATCGAGGCTGCGGTTGCCGGCGGGATCCGTCCCGTGATCTGCCGGCAGGAGCGTGTCGGTGTACATATGGCCGACGGTTTTACCCGCGTCACCAACGGTAAACCGGCGGGTGTGTTCGCGATGCAGTACGGTCCGGGTGCGGAAAACGCATTCGCCGGGGTCGCATCGGCGTTTTCCGACTCGTCGCCGATTCTGCTGCTGCCGCTGGGCCATTCTTTGGAGCAGGCGCAGGTGTTTCCCCTGTTCAGTTCCGCGCGCGGCTACGCGCCGGTGACGAAATCGGTTGAGACGATTGTGCAGCCGGAGCATGCGCCGGCAGTGATGCGGCGTGCGTTCAATGCACTGCGCAACGGTCGGCCGGGACCTGTCATGGTTGAGTTGCCACGCGAAGTCGTTGGCCGTGAAATCCCGGGCAACGCGGGTGATTTTGGCGAAGTGCGCGCAGCGCGCTCCGTACCTGATACGCGCGACGTTGACGACGCGGCGAAGCTCTTGGTGGAAGCGACATGTCCGGTCATCCTCGCCGGCCAGGGCGTGTTGTACGCTGAGGCGAGCGATGAACTCATTCGCCTTGCCGAGTTGCTGCAGGCACCGGTGATGACCACGGTCGATGGCAAGAGCGCCTTTCCGGAAGACCATGCACTGGCGCTGGGTAGTGGCGGCAATGGGTTCACCGGTGCCGGCTCGATATTTTTATACGATAAGGCGGACGTGATCCTCGCTATGGGCGCCGGGCTCACGCAGCATCCGCTGTCCACCCCGCCGCTGCCGTCGCAGCCGAAGCTGATCCACAGCACCAACGACACGCGTGATCTGAACAAGACCTACCGTACCGATCTGGCACTGCTTGGCGATGCGAAGCTGACGCTGGAGCACTTGATTGCCGCTGTCGCCGACCGGCTGGACAAGCGGCCGGTCCAGCGTGCGCCGGCCACGGAGATAGCCCGAGCACGTGCGTCGTGGTTGACCAAATGGCAGGCGAAGCTCTCCGCGAACACGGCGCCGATTAATCCATACCGCGTGATCGCCGAATTCCAGAACGTTGTCGACACGGCGGATGTCATCATGACGCACGATTCCGGCAGTCCGCGAGAACAGCTTTTGCCATTCTATCGGTCGAAAAAGCCGCGCGGGTACCTGGGATGGGGCAAGTCGCACCAGCTCGGCACCGGGCTCGGCCTGAACATCGGGGCCAAAGTAGCCGCTCCGGATAAGTTCTGCGTCAATATCATGGGCGATGCGGCGTTCGGCATGACCGGGCTGGATTTTGAGACCGCGGTGCGCTGCGGCGTGCCGATCCTGACCATCGTGTTCAACAACTCGTCGATGGCGATCGAGACCAGGCACATGGGGCTCTCGCACGAGAAGTATCGCGCGCGCGACCTGGGCGGCAGCTATGCCAACCTGGCGAAGGATCTTGGCGGCTGGAGCGAGCGCGTGGAAAACCCCGGGCAGATTGGCGAGGCGATCCTGCGAGCACGCCGCCAGACCGAGGAAGGCCGCGCTTGCCTGTTGGAATTCATTACCAGCGAAGAGACGGCGTTCTCGCACGGCGATAGTGCGCGACCGTAAGCGTCGTGATGCGGCGCAACCAAGCTCGTGGTGCATTCGGTCTGACAAGTGTGCGGCCGTCGTCATAAGCCACACGCGGCGAGGTCGGACGCATGCGCAAACGGTATGCGACTGCGGCGTTGCCCATGCCGGGTTGGGAGGGAAGGGGTAGGCGCCGACCTGACCGACCCGATGACTTGACGCCCCGGCGCAGAGGCGCCCGCTACGGCTGAGTGAGCCGAGATCGGGTGGGCCTGTCGTTACACTCAGGGCGGGCGCGCGAGAGGTGGCATTTTCGTTCGTCACAAATTGTGGAAGTCCAGCAACACACCTGAGACGTTTGCCCTGTAGCCAGTGCGCCGGTCCTCCCTGGACCTAAGAGCAAGTGCCCCATTCTGGCGCGCTGCCCTTAGCGGCGCGCCATTCTTTGTCGGCGAGCGGAGGTGGGCGTTTCACTGGCGTGGGGTGGCGATCGGCCAGGTCCGAGGCAGCGTGCCGGCCACCAAGTTGGCAAAGCCAGTCGGCTTCTGGCGCGAAAGGACTGAATGGAGCCGATGCCCGCCGACCAAGGAGACGATCATGGCGCCTTGGGTGGCAGGGAGGCTTCGCGACGCGGTCGACGCCGGCGAGGCTCGCCACGCGAGGCCAGAGGGGCGACCCAAATACACCGGCGCCGCCAGCTGCATCGCCCCCTGGTCCATCCGGGTCACCATTCGGGTGCCAAGGCGAAAAAGGTGGACTTGCGCAGGATCGGTCATATCTCTCTCGCGGAGATATCGGAGATATCGCGCTCCCCCCTCTGAGCGATGACCAACTG
>JASHQG010000345.1 GCA_030037665.1 Acetobacteraceae bacterium | reverse complement strand
GGTTTGGACAGGGCAGCCGATTCCGTCGCCCTGCCGGCCAACGCGGCGCATCATTTTGCTGGCGTTCTGGCGCGCGGCTGACCGTGGCCCCGGCGTGGCTTACGCGGCGCCTGTCGAGACGCGCGCGAGCCATAGCCGCGGGCGCCGCTTTGTCCCTGGCGGCGCGAGTCAGCGCCATGGTGCAGTTTACCGGCCCGGGCACGGTCGCCATCGCGGCGGTCCGGCGGTTGGTGCGCCCCAGACAGCGCATCGGGTGTGTTGCGCCGCGGCTCGGGTACGGTCGCGCGGCGCCGGAGCGGCGGAGCGCTGACAGCGGATCGCCATCGGCCATGCGCCGCTGCGGAAAGACAACGATGACGACGCTGCGGCATCTCTGCGGCATCTCTGTTGCCGCCGAATACGGGGGTGCGGGTAGCGGCCATGACGATTCGACAAGTACGGATACTGGTGAGTAGTCTCTGGCGGGGAAATCAGAGGGGTGTCCGACATGAGCGTGGCCTGGACCGATTCGGTGCATGAAATCGCCGACACGAAAATGCACCTTTCCCGCGCCGGCAGCGGGCGCCCGCTGTTGATCCTGCACCACGATATCGGCTCGCTGGATCGCCTGCCGTTCTATGACACGCTGGCCGGGAGCTTCGACGTTCTGGTGCCGCATCATCCAGGGTGGGGGAAATCCGAGCGTGCACAATGGTTGAGGCACCCGCGCGACATTGCCGCGATGCATGCTTGGCTCCTGGGCGAGTTGGAGCTGAAGGATGTATCGCTGGTGGGACTTGGCTTCGGCGGCTGGATTGCCGCCGAAATGGCGAGTCAGTCGCCAACGGCGTATCGCAAGCTGGTACTGGTGGGGCCGATGGGCATCAAACCGCCAGACGGATTTATCGCCGACCAGGCGATTGTGTCCTACATCGACTATCCGCGCGCCGGATTCCATGACGAGGCGGCATTCGCCGGCGTTTATGGCGACGTAACGACGGATCAACTCGAGCAATGGGATCTCTGCCGCGAGATGGTATTCCGGACGGCATGGAAACCATACATGTACAGCCAGACGCTGCCGCATCTGCTGGGCGGCATCAAGGCGCCGGCACTGATCGTGTGGGGTGATGACGACCAGCATGTGCCAATCAGCGCCTCGCATCTGTGGCAAGAGGGGTTGCCCAACGCGCGGATGGAAACCGTCGCCGCGTGCGGGCACTATGTTGATATGGAAAAGCCGGACGAGCTGGCGCGCCTGGTGACCGGCTTCGTCAACGCCAACTGAAAGCGCACAACACGGAAATCCAAGGGAGCCTGCCATGCATCTGATGTACTTCACCGAGCAACCGATGGGGGCGTACGACGCGCAGGAAGGCCTTAAGTACGGCGCGACGGCACTGACCTTTTCCAACCGGTACTTCGATCCGGTGGCGGCCAGCCGGCTGTACAACGAATATCTGGAGGAGTACATCCTCGCCGAAGAATGCGGCGTCGACGGTATCATGCTGAACGAGCATCATAACGCGCCGTTTTGCATGCAGCCGCGGACCAACATGTTCGGCGCGATCCTCGCCGCGGTGACTAAGCGGGTGAAGATCGTGTTTCTTGGCAATCCACTGCCGCTGTCCGACAATCCGGTGCAGCTCTCGGAAGAGATTTCGATGATCGACATGATCTCGAAAGGCCGTGTGGTGTCGGGTTTCGTGCGGGGCGGCGGCCAGGAGCAACTGGCGAACGGAGTCAATCCGGCGTTCAACCGCGAGCGGTTCGTCGAGGCGCATGATCTGATGACCCGGATCTGGACGGAGCCGGGGCCGTTCCGTTGGGAAGGCACGCACTACCAGCATCGTGTGGTAAACCCGTGGGCGGTGCCTGTTCAGAAGCCCTATCCGCGCGTGTGGATCCCGGGCGTGCTTTCGAAGGAGACGGTGATCTGGACGGCGCAGCAGCGCTACCCGTACATCGCCTTGAACACCTCGATCGATGCGACGAAGGTCATCTGGGACACGTATTCGAAGGCCGCGCGCGAGGTCGGCTATGAGGCCGGCCCGGAGAATTTTGGTTACCTGATCCGTGTGCACGTGCAGGACACCGAAGAGAAAGCGCTCCGCAACGCCAGGCAGTTCATGTGGATGCAAGGTGAGTTCACCGGGCTCGCGCATCCGGTTTGGGCCAATCCGTCGGGATATTTCTCACCCTCGGGGCGGCGTGGTTTCGTCGAGTTCGCGGTCGGGCGTGCGAAGAACCCCCGCGGCCAGCCGACATTCGAAGAGCAAGTGCAAGACACGATGATCGTCGCGGGTACGCCGGATCAGGTGATCGAGCGGCTGAAGCACCTGATCGAACACACGCGGCCCGGCATCATGGGCCTCTGGGGCAACGACGGAACGGTGCCGGCGGCGGACCGGCGGCGCTGCATCGAGTTGCTCGGCAAGGAAGTGATGCCGGCGATCCGCGAGCACGGCGCGAAGCTGGGGTTGAAGGATCCTTGGGAAGCGAACGCGCCGGTGCATTTGCGGTATTCGACGGATATTCCGACGTTGAAGGCGGCGGCGGAATAGGCGGCGCGCACACCTCTCCCGCCTTGCGGGAGAGGTCGCGGCGCGTCGGCGCCGAAGGTGCGAGGGGCTTACCACGCCATGTGCGCTGCTCGCCCGCCGCGTCGCGGCGACCGCTCGATCGCTTCCAGCCCCCGGCACGGGCCACCGGGGCCCCAATCAGCCGATTGTAGCGGAACGCGAGAAGATCGCGCACCGCCTCGTCGGTTGCTCAGGCGGCCTTTGCAGCTTTGGCGCTGGTCACGGCGATCACGCACCGCTCACCGCGAACCTTATCCAGGCCCCCCACCATTCACGTAGAGCGCCAGCACATCGCGTATTGCTCTGTTCAGTGGCGTCGGCACGCCAAGCCTTGCACCCAACTCCACCACCGCACCGCTCAGCCACGGCAATTCAAGTCGGTTGCGGCGCGCCAGATCGCCCTGCATCGACGCGGTCATTTCCGCCGGCAGCGTGTCGATGAATGCCATCCGTTGCTCCGCGTAATCCGCTGGCAGAGCCACGCCCATTGCACGCCCCACCGTCACCGCCTCGCGCACCACGTCCAGCAGGAAGCCTCGCGCCTGCCGATTGGCGCGGATCGGCCCGATCGGCGAGCGCATGCTCGCGGTGCAGCCCGACATTCCGACCAGAAACACGAACTTCTCCCAGATCGCCAGACCGATATCCTTCGCGATCTCCGCATCGATTCCAGCCGCGACGCACACCGCGTGCAGCGCCTCGACCCGCGCCGAGCGCCGGTTGTCCAATTCGCCGAAGATCAGCTTCGCCATGGTGCCGGTGTGCACGATCACGCCGGGTGAACCGATCACCACGCCGATCTGCCCCACGCCGCCGATGACGGCATCGCGGCCAAGGATGCGTGTCAGCACGTCATCCTTGTTGACACCGTTCTGGAACGATACCACCGCCGTGCCAGGTCGCACGAGCGGCTTCACCGCCTCCGCTGCGGTCTCGGTATCCCACAGCTTCACGGCGACTATCACCACATCAGCCGGCGTCAGTGTCGACGGATCGTCGGTCGCGACGATGTCGCGCAGATGAAGGTCGCCGAGCGCGCTTGTCACGCGCAGCCCAGCCCCGCGAATCGCTGCCAGATGTGCGCCGCGCGCGACGAACGCCACGTCGTTTCCGGCCGCGGCAAGTCGTGCGCCGAAATATCCGCCGAGGCCGCCGGCGCCCATGATCACAACGCGCATGGTGCGTCAGCCCAGCGCTTCTGCCAGCAAGTTCAGCGCGCGCTCGGAAAACTTGCGCATGTTACCGACCCTGTCGGCGCTGCCGGTCTCCATCGTGATGGCGCGACGGAAGTTCGGACCGATCAGCGCAATGCACGTGTGACCCGCGGCGTCGCCGTAACGATTGCCGGTAGGGCCGGTCGCGCCGGTTTCGCCAAGCCCCCAGGTTGCGTCGAGCCGCTTGCGCACCGTATCCGCCAGCAAAAGCGCATAGGGTTCGGTCGACGCACGCTCGATCGGTGGTGGCAGCGGATTGGCAATCTCGAGAAAGCCCGAGCGCGCATAGGCCGTGTAAATCACGCTGCCGCCTCGGAAATAGGCGGAAGCGCCAGCGACCGATAACAGCGCCGCAGAAATCAGCCCGCCGGTTGACGATTCTGCAATGGCAATGGTCTCGCCGCGCGCCTTCAGCCGCGCACCAAGCGTCTCCGCCAATGGCAGCAGTTGTTGCATATCATCATCCTCCTTTTTCCAGAATGGCTGCGTTTCGCCCGGCCGGCGGCTCGAGCGCGTTGCCCAGGCCGGTGATGGTGACGCCCATCACGAACGTCGCGCCGAGAAACGGTTGGCATGCGCCTGCGCGTTCAGCGCAAGTCGGCACACCGTGAAGACCTGTCGTTGTGGCATCACGCGCTCGGTGCGTTCCGCCACATCCGCGATGAATTCGCGATAGTAGGCGACCGGCATGCTGCTGCAGTCGATATAACGGGTCGACGAACCATTGGCGACGAACATGTGGTCGCCGCCCGCGCGGCCTGCGATGTCCAGGTTCTTGCGCAGCTCCAGCGTGCCTTCGGCCCCGACCAGGAACATGCGGCCGTCGCCCCAGGTCGGCAGACCATCCGGTGTGAACCAGTCCAGACGGATATAGCCACGCACAGAGTGCGTGGTCAGCACGAGCTCGGCGAAATCCTCGAAGCCAGGGGGCTCAGTGCCGAACGCGCCGACGGTCGCAAGGGCGATCTCTGCGTCAGCGGCGTCGGCGAACGCCAGGAACGAGTCGATTGAATGCGTGCCGATATCGTTGATGATGCCGCCGTACGCCGGCGCGTCAAAGAACCAGGCAGGTCGCAACGCGCGGTTCAGACGATGCGGCGCCAGCGATGTGATGTGCACCAGCCGCCCCAGTTCGCCGGACCGTACGATACGTAGCGCCTCCTGCTGCGCGGGTGAGGCAAGGCGCCCGAGCGCGATCGACCAAATGCGCCGTGTCTGCATCACCGTGGATTGTAGCGCGGCAAGCTCATCGGCGGTCGTCACACCTGGCTTGTCCACCATGACATCCTTGCCGCGCTGCATCGCGGCGATAGCGAGCTGGGCACGATCGCGCGGTACCGCTGCGATCACCACGAAATCGATGGAGGGATCGTCAAGCAGCCGCCCGGTCTCGGCAGCAGGCACGTCCGGAAAACGCCGGCGAAATCCGGCCAGGACACGCGGATCGGTGGTGTCGGGATTGTAGCCGACGCACGTGGCACCCGCGTCCAGCAGACCTCGTGTCAGGTCGTAGATATGCCGGTGATCCAGCCCGATCGCAGCAAACCGCATGGCCAATCCCCTCTCCCGCGCCAACGGGAGAGGGTAGGGTGAGGGTCGAACGCCTCGCGCGCAACACCCGCGATTGCTGCCGGCTTGGCCCACCGCCCACCTCAGTCCACAATGCCCGCAGCAGTTCAGACCGAGGGGGAGGACTTTACATGGCAGACCGCTTCGCCGTGATCACCGGCGCCGGCACCGGCATCGGCCGCGCGTCGGCCCTGGCCTTGATGAATGACGGCTGGTCCGTCGCGCTCGCCGGCCGGCGCAAGGAAATGCTGGACGAAACCGCCGGCATGAAAAAGGCCGGCCATGCGCTGGCTGTCCCAACCGACGTGACCGATCCCGACCAGGTCGCCAACCTCTTTGCGCAGATCAAGTTGAATTTCGGCCGCCTCGACATGCTGTTCAACAATGCTGGCGGCGGCACACCCACCACCAATTTCGGCGACTTCACTTTCGACATGTGGCTCCGCGTGGTGCAGGTGAACCTGAACGCGATGTTCCTGTGTGCCAATGCGGCGTTCCGCATGATGCGCGAGCAGAAGCCACAAGGTGGGCGCATCATCAACAACGGCTCGATTTCCGCGCATGTGCCCCGGCCCGGCTCGGTCGCCTATACGTCGACCAAGCACGCGGTAACGGGCCTGACCAAATCAATCGGACTTGACGGGCGGCAGTACGACATCTGCTCCTGCCAGATCGACATCGGCAATGCGGCGACACCGATGACGGATCGTTCGCGTAATGGTCAGTTGCAGCCTTACGGCCAGGTCGTGCCCGAGCCGCGCATGGACGTAAACCACGTAGGCCAGCAGATTTTGTTCATGTCCAACCTGCCACTGGAATCCAATGTCCAGTTCGTCACCATCATGGCGACGAAGATGCCGTTCCTTGGGCGGGGATGAATTCTGCGCGTCGTGGACGGACGCGTTCCGGCCACGACATTTCGCCGGCAGAAGAGAGGCCCTGATCAGAGCGGCGAGGCAGTCCGCAGCGCAAGATTGCTTCGTCCCTCGGTTTCTCGCACCAACAGCCGAGAATCACCCGACCCCGCTCAGCCGGTAGAACCGCGCGGCCGTGCCATGGAACAGCGCGGCAGTCTCCGCCGCAGAATATTGTGACGCGAGCCGCTTGAACGCGTTCCACACCACAGGATAGCTGCACATCCCCTTGTCGACGGGAAAATTGCTCTCGAACATGCAGCGCTCGGCGCCGAATGTTTCGATGCATGTCTCCATGAATGGCCGCCAGGCTGCCGCCAGCTCACCGGAACTCGGCGGCAGCGGTTCTTCGTGCCAGGTGAAGCCACGGATCGTCATCGCCTGGCCGCCGAGCTTCAGCACCACATTCGGACAGGCCGCCAGTTCGCGAAGCGCGCTCCGCCATACCGCAAATGCTGCGTCCGGTGCCGCGGCGTAGGCGCCGATCCGGATCGGGCCGCCGCAATGGTTGGCCAGGATCGGTTGATCCGGCAGCGCCCGAGCCAGGTCAGTCAGCTCAGGTAGCTGCGGATGGTACAACGAGCACTCGTAGGACAACCCGAACTTCCCCAGCCGCGCCAACCCGTTGCGGAAGACCGGATCAAGCAGCAGCCCGCGCGGCGGCACCGCCGACGTCGTGGACACGATCGCCGCGTCCCAGCCCGCGCTCTGGCGGATGCCGCGAAACCGTCCAGCGCCTGCCGCAATATGCGCTTCGAGCACCGCATCCACCCGGTCGACCATTCGGAAGTCGCAATACCCGACAATGCCGGCACACACGCCCGGAACACCCGCCGCTGTGGCTTCCGCTGCGATGGCTGCGATGCGTTCTGTCTCGCCGACCGGCTGCAGTTCCGGCGGCCCGTCGCTGCGATAACCGTAGCCACACTGGATGAATACGGTCGCCTGCACTTTGTGGCCGGCGCCGAGGTCGGCACGGAGCTCACCCAGCAGATACCGCCCGCTCGGCCGCTCCCACAGGTGATGGTGGGCATCGACGATCGGCAGCTCAGGCGCGAGGATCTCTTCTCGCAGCCGGCCAAGCCAGGCGTCGTTTACATGCGGATGCGGATAGGGCCGCGCCCCGCTCGATGTGTCGGACACTGTTTACTCC
>JASHQG010000344.1 GCA_030037665.1 Acetobacteraceae bacterium | reverse complement strand
TTCGGGTGATGCCGGCGCGTAATGTGGCCGCCCGCTTCGCGCGAGCACGTTTTCCAGTTCCGGGGTAGTGCCCGGTGTCACTCATACTGCGGTGGCCTGTGCGTCGTACCGGCGGTTCACACTCCATGACTGCTCCCGACCAAAGACAGTCACAGGTCGTCCGGACGGCCGATCCGGAAAGCAGTCATTCCCCAACTCGATCCAGCGGCGGAAGCCGGTACCACCGCACCTCATACATTGGCGATATGACTCTTCTGTAAATTAACGGCGATAGTAGGGGCGACCTCAGCGAGGACCCAGCGTGCCGCGAGGAATGCGTCTGCCGCCAGAAAATCGCCCTTGCTCGGACCACGCGCGAGTGCCCCAGGTCGTAGCACGGCCGACAGGTGCCACATTCTCCACACGCTCAAACATCGTCCCAGCAGAGGCCGATCGTGGGCGCACCTGCAGCGGGGCGTGCAAGCGTGACCCGCTCGCCGCAATCGGACCATTGGCGAGCGGCTATGCTCGCATGAACAGGCTGGCTAGGATGTTTTCATGATCGACAAGCTGGAAATGCTGCTTGCCCTGGCGCGCGAGCAGCATTTTGGGCGCGCTGCCGAGGTCTGCGGGATTACCCAGCCAACGCTCTCCGCTGGCCTCAAACAGCTCGAGGAAACGTTCGGCCTGCTTCTCGTGAACCGCCAGTCGCGCTTCCTGGGGTTCACGCCCGAGGGTGAGCGCGTGCTGGACTGGGCTCGTCGCATCGTTGCCGATGCGCACGCCATGCACCAGGAAATCCGTGCGCTTAAGAGGGGCGTGGCGGGGCATTTGCGTCTGGCGGCCGTGCCGACAGCGTTGCCGATCGTCGCTGAACTCACCACACCGCTGCGCGAACGCTATCCCGAGGTCCTGTTTACCGTCGTGTCGCGCAATTCGATCGACGTGCTGACGGAATTGGACAATTTGGAAGTCGATGCCGGCCTGACCTACGTCTACAACGAACCGCTTGGCCGCGTCCGGTTCGTGCCGTTGCACCAGGAACGCTATCATCTGCTGATCGCGGCGGAGGCTCCACTCGGCCGCCGGAGCCAAGTGACCTGGGCGCAAGTAGGTTCAATCCCGTTGTGCCTGCTGACGCCGGATATGCAGAACCGCCGTATCATCGACCGCCGTCTCCGGGAGGCTGGCGTGGAGCCGGCACCAACGCTCCAATCCAACTCTATGGTGGTGTTGTTCTCGCACGTGCGCACCGGGCGCTGGGCCAGCGTGATGCCGGCGGTGCTGGCTGAGACCATGGGGCTGACAGACAAAATCCGCTCCATCCCGATCGTAGAGCCCGACCCTCCGACGATCGGCCTGGTCTATCCGCAGCGTGAACCGCTGGCCCCGCTCACCGCTGCGCTGGTGACGGAAGCTCGGCGGCTCGGGCAGACCCGTGGGGCACTCAACGCACGATAGACGATTTCTATCGAGCGTTCAGACCTGCCTTCTTGCATCCGCCGCGAGGCGGGCCTTTCCATGATGGGATCAGCCCCAATCGCGGGAGGAGCCAGAGTGGCCGAGTACGAGCCCTGGAGCGAGGCGCGAGGCGCCGACATCATCGCCGCCCACATTGGCCTTGACGGCGCCATCATGCCGATCCTGCACGCGTTGCAGGAGGTGTTCGGCTGCGTGCCCACCAAGGCGGTGCCGATGATTGCCGGTGCCCTGAATCTGACCCACGCCGAGGTCCATGGCATTGTCAGCTTCTATCATGACTTCCGGGAGCACCCTCCTGGCCGCCACGTGCTGAAACTGTGCCGCGCGGAAGCCTGTCAATCACTGGGTGCCGATGCTCTGGCCGAGCATCTGCGAAAGCGACTGGATGTGAACTGGCACGGTACCACCAAGGACGGCGCGGTAACGCTGGAGCCAGTGTTCTGCCTGGGCCTGTGCGCTGTTGGCCCGGCGGCCTTGCTGGATGGCAAGCCGCTCGCACGGCTGGAGCCTGCGCGGGTGGACGCGGAACTGGACGTGGCAGCGTGACGCGCGTCTTCGTCCCGCGCGATGCCGCCGCGTTGGCGCTGGGTGCCGATGCCGTCGCAATCGCACTTGCCGAGCATGCGCCCGTGGTGCGCACCGGTTCTCGCGGCCTCTGCTGGCTGGAGCCGATGATCGAGGTGGAAACGCCACAGGGACGGGTCGCCTACGGCCCAGTTACGGCACAGGATGTACCGGAGTTGTTGGGTGCAGGCCTGCTGGCGGGCCGCGACCACAGGCTGCGCCTGGGCAAACCGGAGGAGCTGCCGTTCCTTGCACGCCAGACCCGCTTCACCTTCGCGCACTGCGGGGTCATCGATCCGTTGTCGGTTGAAGACTATCAGGCGCATGGCGGCCTGAAGGGCCTGCGCCGCGCCCTGGAGGTTGGTCCGGCGCGGATCATTGAGGAGGTGACGAAGTCCGGCCTGCGTGGCCGGGGCGGTGCGGGGTTCCCGACCGGAATAAAGTGGAAGACCACGGCAGATGCACCGGCAGAGCAAAAATACATCGTCTGTAACGCGGACGAAGGTGATTCCGGCACCTATGCCGATCGCATGCTGATGGAAGGCGATCCATTTACGCTGATCGAGGGCATGGCGATTGCCGGCATCGCCGTGGGTGCCACCAAAGGCTATATCTACACCCGCTCCGAGTATCCACACGCCATCGCCGCTTTCAATGCCGCGCTCGCAATCGCCCGGCGCGAGGGCGTGCTGGGCCCCGGCGTGCTGCGCTCCGGCAAAGCGTTCGATATCGAGCAGCGGGTTGGGGCGGGGGCGTACGTGTGCGGCGAGGAAACCTCCTTGCTCGAGAGTCTGGAGGGCAAGCGCGGTCAGGTCCGAGCCAAGCCGCCGCTGCCGGCGCACCGTGGGTTGTTCGGCAAACCGACGGTGGTGAATAACGTCATTACCTTGGCCAGCGTGCCCTTTGTGCTGCGCGAAGGCGCTGAGGCCTATCACGGCATTGGCTTCGGCCGTTCGCGCGGCACCATGCCGATCCAACTAGGCGGCAACGTGCGGTATGCCGGTTTATTCGAGGCGGGCTTCGGCCTGACGCTGGGTGAGATTGTCAACGATATCGGTGGCGGGACGCGCTCCGGGAGGCCGGTGCGTGCCGTTCAGGTCGGCGGTCCGCTCGGGGCCTATTTCCCGCCGGCCCTGTTCGATACCCCCTTCGACTACGAGGCCTTTGCCGCGAAGGAGGGGCTAATCGGTCACGGCGGCGTGGTGGTGTTCGACGACACGGTCGATCTGGCAGCGCAGGCACGGTTCGCGATGGAATTTTGCGCGGTGGAGTCCTGCGGCAAGTGCACGCCCTGCCGCATCGGCTCGGTGCGCGGCATGGAGGTGATCGATCGCATCATGGCCGGCGATCGCGTGGACATGCACCTCGAGCTGCTCACCGATCTCTGCCACACGATGAAGTTTGGCTCATTGTGTGCGCTCGG
>JASHQG010000343.1 GCA_030037665.1 Acetobacteraceae bacterium | reverse complement strand
CACGTCTGGACGTTCAGCGCGCACCACGCCCAGCCCTCGTAACCAGGACACGACCCGCAGGCACGCCGCGGCGGGCATTGGCCGCGGGCATGCGAAGTCCGGTGCGGTTCGTTCTGCTCTTTGTCAACAATGAGAACAGTGATGCAGTCAGGTTCTGGTCGACGCCGTTCCGGCTTGGCTCTGCCGTCATCTGACCCGCGCCCTGGCCCGCGTTGCGGCCGTTCGTCGGCAACTGTACGTGCTGCGAATCGTGGGCGGCTTCGAAGCGGTGCTGATCGCGGCTGTGCGCGACGGCGAGCTCGATTTCGTCATAGCCGAGTTCTGAACGATTGGGTTCAAGTATCCTGCAATTAGGTTGCAGGAACTACATTTCTGATGAATCCACCACGACAAGCGTGTCCCCAGCCAGCGGAGTCGGCTTGGCATTGCGCGGTAGGATGGCGCGAAACGCGATATCGTCTATCGCAGCCTGCTGATAATCAACATCTAATACACCGTGGCGGTCGATGAATTTGTTCATTTCCGCAGGCACCCGGATGCATCCTTCGGAGGCGGGACGGCCGATCCGACGCGCGAGATAGGTGGGATCGGTCGAGTGCATAAGTAGGCGGATCTGACCGCGTTCGTCATTCGCGAGCCAGCCCTTGCGCGCCCACTGCCATCCGAAATCCCACACCCGCATGCCCTTTAGACCTAAGCCGCGAATATGGTTCTCATTGAATGTACCCTGCGCGCGATAATCGAGAATGGCATCAGTATGAACGAAAACGCCTGTTGGCGTGATGTAATAGCCGCGGCGGTTCGGCTGACCGGTCGAGACATGCGTACCGCCGAGGACCGTCCACGGTCCACTCGGCTGGACGACCATCAACATAAGGGCCTGGACGTGTGGGTTGCGGTCAACGGCGACAAGCAACTGGGCACGCCGAATTGTTACATTCCGTTCCTCGAGCGTCTGGCGTACCATACTGATCCAATGGCTTTGCTGCGCTTGGGTCAGTCGTAGAAGGCCCCGCACCTCCTGATGCAGCGCGGTGCGCAGCCGGCGCGCCTCAATCGTGGTGTCCTCGGGATCGAGGCTGGGTAGTATTCGGGCTCTCGCGATACCGCTGCTATTGCTCTCCGAACCGGAGAAGACCCTTGCAGCTACGGAGGTCGGTCCGGCTCGGACCGTCTGATGGTTAGCGAGCGGCCTGTGCTCTGTATCACTGCATCCGGAAACACCAACGGCGACCGTCAACAACGCATAAACGCCGGCTAAAAGCCGGGCTGCCCATGGAACCGGTGTTTCCACACCAGCGAAAAACTTCACGGCGATATGCAGAGATTTTAACATCTCTCGCTCAGACCTCAGAAGACCCGGTCTGTTGATAGTTAATGATTGTGCGTCCTGTTTGCCACCACGGGGCCCGAACCTACGGCGCAGCCATGCAGCACTGGCCAATTTTTTGTTGTTGTCATGGCGCCCGCCGTGGCGAAGCGATCCTTGAAAGTCCGTCGGCGGTTCTCTGCGGTCCTTCGTGGTGTGCTGTGTTGAAATCACCGGGAAACGCAACGCCCGGACTCCCGCAGAGAGCTGTGACGAACGCGATTGCCCTACGACGCCGAGATCACGCCATCCAATCCGGCACGTTCCGCCGGAACCGCGGCGCGCCGTGCCGCGCCGGCGCGGCCGGTTGCGGCGACGGCGCGGCGTTGCTGCCGACCGGCCGCTCGGCAAAACGGCCGTGCTGGAGCAGCCGGTCGTACAGGACGAGCGCGCCGGCGACCGAGAGGTTCAGTGCGAAGCGCGTGGGGATGCGTACAATGTGCTGGCAGCGCGCCATGAGCCCCGGCGACAGACCGGCCCTCTCCGGCCCGAGCACATACGCCGCGTTCAGTGGGTGGCGAAAGGACGGCAGCTCGATCGCGTTCTCCGCGACCTCGACGCCGACCAACACGCAGTGCTGCGGCAGTGCGAGAGAGGCGAGGTCGGGGAAGCGCCAGAGCGGCACGTGCAACGGCGTGTCGGCCGTGTCGGCCCGCCGGCCGGCGCGCGCGTCCCAGCCACTGGCGATCGTGAAGCAAAACGCCGCGCCGAATGCGTGTGCGGTGCGCAGCAGCGCGCCGACATTGGCGGATTTCGACACGCCCTCGACACCGATTCCGAAATAGCCGCGGAAATGGGGTTCGGTCATGCCGCCGGATCTATGCGCCGGCCGCGATCGAGGCAATGCGCTGGGCAAGTGCACGCCGCGCCACGGCGGCGTCATGCGTGAGCGCCAGCAGGGCCGGGAGCTGCGCGGGATGTGCGAGGAGCGAACCCAGCACCCGAAAGATGCTGATGGCACCGCGTTGGTTCAGCGACACGAGCGCGGCCGACGGCAGCGCTCGCTCGGCCGGGTCGCAGATAACCCGCAAAGCCGCGAACGGCAGGCCACGCTCTGTCGCGAGCGTTGCCACGGCGCCACTTTCCAGATCCACAGCGGCGGCGCCGGTTTCGCTACGAAGCCGCTGCTTGGACCGGACATCGGCGACGACCGATGCCGCGCCAAAAATGCGATGTGGCGTCATCCCGCCGAGTGCCTCTCCAAGCGCGGGATCACTGCGGAACAGACGCCCGCCGGTCAGGACCGCCTCGGGCACGATTACATCGCCGGGATGCAACGCGGGATCGAGTCCGCCGGCCAGGCCGAGTGAGATCAGGGCCGACGCGGCTCCCGTCAATGCGCGACGGCTCGCCTCCACCGCCCCGGTCGCCGTTCCGCCGCCGATATAGACCGGCACACCCAGCCGCCGTGCCAGCCGGGCCTCGGTCTGCAGCCCGACGATGAGGATGGCGCCGCGCAGTCCAGCCTGGGCGGACGGCGCGTTCAATGCCCTCACGCTGGAAGTTCGTAGCCGATGACGGATTCGATCTCGATGGTTCGGCGCACGGCCGGCCGCGCCATGATGCGTTCATAATGCGCATGGAGCGCCGGGAACGTCTCGGGCGATGGATGCGAGGCATTGACGAACCGCCAATAGAGCCGAAACAGATGGATATCCACGACGGAGTACTCATCCAACGCCCATGGACGGCCACCCATCCGGTGCTCGGCGATGCGGAACGCCTGTACGAAGTGTTCCTCACCGCGCCGCCGCGCGGGATGGATCGTCGAAGCGATGAACGACATCCACGACAAGGCCTGCGCCTCTAATTCGACGCTGCTGAACGGCCAGAGCTTCGCGCCCGAATTGGTGCGAGCCACGTAAAATAGGATGGCTGCGACTTCGGTGAGTGGGCGGTTGTCGATCAACAGGGTCGGCACCTTGCCTTCCGGATTGATTGCGAGATAGGCGGGATCGCGGTTTTCCTTGCGGGAAAAGGAGATTGGTCGCGGTTCGAAAACCGCGCCCACTTCGTGCAGGGCAATGTGCGGCGCCATCGAGCTCGCGCCTGGGGCGAAGTAGAGCGTCAGCATGATGAGGGCCCTTTTGCAGTGTGACGAGAGATCCGGGGTCTCCCCCCATCCCTGCAGGAGGGGGAGAAGCCGGAAATTATCACATCGACCTCAACCACCCTCCCGAAGGAAAGGCGGAGATGAGATGCGGACTAGCATTGATGTCGGTACACCTCAGTCGATAGGGTCCACCGTGAACCTATCCGGACCGGAGTTTACGCATCGACACGTCAGAGCACGATGAATATCCAGTTTACATAAACAAAAAACCAGCGCCGGCGAGGCTTTCCGCCCGGCCCGGGTGTCGCTACTTGCCGGGGGCAACGCCGACCGTGCCGTATGACCTACGCCTCGCGCAACGGTCGGGCGCCGAGCCAGGATGTTTGCCAGCGGGCTGCGCAATGTCGCAGCGCTGTGCGCTTTCTGCTCCGCTTGACTCCGTCCGCTGTGTCATCGCGGCGGATGTGTTGCTTGCCCGGGCATGGGGCAGGTCGACGGTGCCGTGCGGTCGCGTCGAGGACGACACGCCCGCAGGCAGCCAACGAGGCTGAGTGGCTGCGGCCCGATCGTCACCGGCGCGTTGTTCCACGCACGGCCGATATCGGGCTTGGCCAATGATTCGCTGACAACATGATTCCCCGCGCGGTGGTCCCCAGCCGCGCCGGTCACATGGTTCAGCGTCGAGCGCCGTCGCGTGATCCGGGAGCAGATCCCGGGTCGACCGCGGTAGAGATCGCCGCCGCCGGACGATAGTGGCCGGCCGGCGCGGATTGCGGCAGAATAGACGCAGAGGCGCATGAAGAGGTGTCGCGATGACCGATTCGAGGCCCGTTCTGGCCGTGACAATGGGCGATCCCGCTGGCATCGGCCCGGAAATCGCCGTGCGCGCGCTGTTATCACCCCAGGTGCGCGCCGCATCGCGCAGCTTCATCGTCGGCGATGCCCGCATTCTGGAACAGGCGCTGCGCTTTTGCGGGTTGTCAGCGCCGCTGAACCGCGTCGCCGGACCGGAGGTGCTGGCCGACCGCGACGGCGCGATCGACGTGCTGCATCTCGACTGCGCGGATCCTGCGGCATTGCGCATCGGCGAAGTTCAGCCGGCGGGTGGCGAGGCGGCGTATGTCTCGATCCGGGCCGCAATCGACCTGGCGATGGCCGGGCGTATCGACGGCATCGCCACCACGCCCATCAACAAGGAATCGCTGAAGGCGGCGAAGATTCCGTTTATCGGCCACACCGAGATGTTCGCAGAGCACACGGGCGCGCGCGAAGAGATGACGATGTTCACGATCTCGGGCCTCAAAATCTTCTTCCTGACGCGGCACGTGTCGCTGCTGCAGGCATGCCAGCAGATCACGCAGGACCGCGTCGCAAAGGGCATCGGCAAGAGCATAAAGGCACTGGGCCAACTCGGCATCGCACGGCCGCATCTGGCGGTGGCGGCACTCAACCCGCACGGCGGGGAGGACGGTCTGTTCGGCCGCGAGGAGATCGAAGCGATCAAGCCGGCGATCGTCGCCGCGCGCGCACAGGGCATGCAGGTCAGCGGTCCGGTGCCGGCGGACAGCGTATTCCACATGGCACGGCTCGGTCGCTACGACGCGGTTCTGTCGCTGTACCACGACCAGGGCCACATCGCGGCGAAGATGATGGATTTCGAAAAGACCGTCAGCGTGACGTTGGGCTTGCCGATCCTGCGCACCAGCGTGGATCACGGCACGGCGTTCGATATCGCCGGCACCGGCAAGGCGAGCGCGGTCAGCATGATCGAGGCGATCAAGGTTGCAGCGGAATACGCCGTGCGCGGCGTTAAGCTCGGCGACGCCGTGGCGCAGGCGGCGGAGTAGACCGCCCGCCGCCAAGGCCCGGGATTCCGTTGCCAGTCAGTCCGCCCGCTGATCAAGCGGTTATGCTGCTTCTTCGTGCGACGCCGGGTCGAAGGGGATCAGCGCCCCAGACGCACTCATATGGACCGCCGGTAGTCACGCAAGAAGTCCTGTGCGTGCGCGCGTCGTCGCAGCGACCGGCTACGCCGCCTTGCCCCAGAGTGGATCAGCGGCGGCACCCCCTTCGTGCCGAAGCAGCCAGGCCTTGCGCCAAAGGCCGCCGCCGTATCCGGTGAGGTTGCCGTTCGCGCCGATCACACGATGACAGGGGACCACCAGCGCGACCGGGTTGGCGCCATTGGCAAGTCCCACTGCCCGGCTCGCGGTGGGCGCGCCGATTTCCGCGGCGAGGTGGCCGTATGACATAGTCGAGCCAGCCGGAATACGGCGCAGCGCGCGCCACACGCGGCGCTGAAACTCCGAACCGCCGGTCTGGACCGGGATGGCGTCCAGCGCGGTCAGCTCGCCGGTAAAATAGGCGGCGAGTCGCTCCGCCACGCCGGCAGTGCGGCCGGGCACCAGCTCGCATGGACCGTGATAACGCTGCAGCAGGCGTAGCGCACGGCCCTCGTAATCCTCGAAGTCAAGCGCGTGCAGCGCGGTGCCGTCAGAGACCAGGAGAATCGTGCCGATCGGCGAGAGGACGCATTCGCGGAGCAGTCGCATGGTTTCTCTCACTGGGAGATGATGATCGTCGTGGTGCGGCGGGGTCAGATGCCCAGAGATAGAGTGCCGCGTAGGCGCGCCACGGTCGCCAGGCTTCTGCATGGGCCAGCAATTCCGCCGGCGTCGGACGGCCATCCGCTGTTGCCATCGCGCGCATGAGACCAACGTCGGCGGTGGGGAATGCATCCGGCTCGCGCAGCGCACGCATGGCAATGTAATGCGCGGTCCATTCGCCGATACCGGGTAGGGCACGCAGACGGCGGATTGCCACGTCGAGACCGCGTCCGGGCTCGAACAGACCGCGGTCAGCTGCCGCGATCTTGGCGAGCCCGGTGATCGCGGCCGCCCTGGCGCGCGGCATCCCGAGCGCGAGACCAGGCTCGTCCAAGCGCGCGACGTCTTCCGGCGACGGAAATGTGTGTGTCACCATTGCGAGTGCCGGATCATGGGCCACTGGCAGTGCGCTGCCGCACAGGTCGACCAGCTTGGCGGCAAGCGCCGTGGCCGCGCTGACTGTGATCTGCTGGCCCAGTATGCCGCGCACGGCCAGTTCAAATCCGTCCCACGCGCCAGGCACGCGCAGACCGGGACGGGCCGCGACAAGCGGGGCCATGACGGGATCCTCGGCGAGCTGTGCGCCGATCACGGCAGGGTCGGCGCCCAGGTCGAACATGCGGCGGATGCGCGCCACGATCGCCGGCAGTGCCGTGACGACAGGAAAGCGAATTGTGGCGAGGAGCGCGTTCTGGCGCTCGGCCATACGCAGCGCGATCGTGCCCTGTGCGCCATCCAGCCGGATGCTGCGTGCATAACAGTCCGCCCGCACCGACTCGACGCCACGGATCGCGCGCGCGGCGAGGAATCCGATGATACCTGGCCAGTCATAGGGCGGCTTGAACGGCAGGGTCAGCGTGATCGCCGAGGCCGACGCGCCGGCGCCTTGCACACGCCGCATGCTGCGCGGCGGGCGACCGTACAGCCTGCGGAACGTGTCGTTGAAGCGGCGCAGGCTGCCGAAGCCGGCGGCGAGCGCCACCTGCGCCATTGGCAGCGTCGTGTCGGTGATCAGCTGCTTGGCGAACAAGACGCGCCGCGTCTGCGCCACCGCGTTCGGCGATGCACCGATGTGCTGGGCAAACAACCGCCGCAGCTGGCGCTCGCCGATGCCGAGCCGGCCGGCGAGATCGTCAACGCTCGCGTCATTCAGTGCGCCGGAGGCGATCAGTGACATGGCACGCGACACGGTGGCGGCGGTGCCGTGCCAGGCCGCAAGGTCAGGCGAGGTCTCCGGCCGGCACCGCAGACAGGGGCGAAATCCGGCCGCCTGCGCCGCGGCGGCGCTCGGCACGAAGGTGATGTGCGCCAGCTTCGGCGTCCGTGCCGGGCAGATCGGGCGGCAGTAAATGCCGGTCGTTCGCACGGCGACAAAGAAAATGCCGTCGAAGCGGGCGTCGCGGGTGAGCAGGGCGCGGTAGCAGGATTCGCGGTCGAGGTGCATGGGCGGATCATGCACCGGGGCGCGGCGAAATTCTCGCCAGATTCGGACGTGGAGGGGATCAGCGTCCCTTGAATTGCGGCTTGCGCTTCTCCGCGAAGGCGGCGACCGCTTCGCGATGGTCGTCGGTCTGGCCACAGCGGGCCTGATGGATGCCTTCCATTTCCAGCACAACGTTGAAAGGTTCCGTCTCGGCGGCGTGCAGGTTTCGCTTCATGTAGCCGAGCGCAACGCGCGGGCCGGCGGCGATGCGGCGAGCCAGGGCCATTGTCTCGTCGTGCAACGATGCGTCGTCGACCACGCGGTTCACGATGCCGAGCGCGGACGCCTGCTCGGCATCGATGACATCGGCGAGGAAATAGAGCTCGCGCGCCTTCGCCGTGCCGACCAGGCGGGTGAGCAGCCACGAGCCCCCGAAATCGCCCGAGTAGCCAACATTGGCGAAGGCAGTGGTGAAGCGTGCGGAGCGTCCGGCGATGCGCAGGTCACACGCGAGTGCCAGGCCGAGTCCGGCCCCCGCGGTCGGGCCGTTGATCATGCCGATGATGACTTTGGGCAATGTCCGCATCAACTGCGGTATGACGTGCATGGCCCGGTAGCTTTCCAGCCGCTGCTCGAACGTCTGAGCCACACGGTTGGGCATACTCTTCACGTCGCCACCTGCGGTGAAGCCGCGTCCGGCTCCGGTGATGACGATCGCGCCCACGGCATTGTCGGATGCAAGCCGCGGGAGCGAGTCACGCAGGGCGGAGAGCATCTCCGAGGAGAGAGCATTCAGGCGTTCCGGGCGGTTCAATGTCAGGACGGCGACGCCGTCTTCCATCGTTTCGATCAGGTCTGGCATGTCAGGTCCCTTGTCTGGCCGCACACTACCGCGTCATGGCCGGCCTCGTCCCAGCCAGCCCGCGTTACCATCATGGGCGTTGGAACGGCGAGGATCGCCGGCCCAAGGCCGGCCACGGCGCGGAACCGCGAGATCAGGCAAGCGGTAACTCCGGCGCGTCGCCCCCTGCGGCGCGACCGTAGCTGCGGCGCTTGTGCTTCGTGGCGGTCTTGCGGCCCTTTGTTCCGGCTTCGTGCAACGCGATCTCGCGCAGCTCCTCGCGCGTCTTGTAGCGCGGGCGGCCGACAAAGAGCGGTGGCGCGATCGACGGCGTCTTCGCGATACGTCGGCGTGCCATGTCGAGATAGGTGCTGCTGATGTCGATCCCCACCCAGCGCCGGCACATGCTGTGCGCGACCGCGCAGGTGGTGCCGGCGCCGACAAACGGATCCAGCACGAGCGCACCAGGATAGTCACCCTCTGCGCCCAAGCTATAGAGGCGCATCAGCCGTGCCGGCAGTTTCGTCGGGAACGGCGCGGGATGATCGCGGCCGCGTTTGACATCCTCGGGATACATGAACCAGACCTGCTGTGTCAGGTCGAGCCATTCCGCGCGGCTGAGCCTGTTGGCTTGTTTCACCTCGGGGGCAAACCGCGGCGGACGGCCAGGTTTCACGTAGACGTTAATGAATTCGGCCGTGTTGTTTTCGATGATGTTGCCCGGGTACGGGTAACTGCCAAACATCATTTTCGATGTTTGTTTTTGCCAAATGAACAGGCTGTAGCGGGCGAGATCGGTCACGGCGAGGATGCTGGCCTCCATGTCGAAGGCGATATTCTTCAAATGCCGCGTGTGTTGCGCGATGATGCGCTTTGGGATGGGCATGATCGGCGCATTGATACAGAGCTTGCCGTTCGGTCGCAGCACGCGCGCGCACTGTTTCCATACGCTCAGCATATCGGCCAGATAGGTATCGTAATCCGGCCACGGCGCGGTGTCGCTTCCATAGGCAACGGCGTTCCAATACGGCGGCGACGTTATGATCAGATCGATACAGCCGTCCGACCAGTCGCGCATCACCTCGGCGGCGTGGCCGCACACCAGACGGCCATGCAGTGTGCTGGCGACACTCATTCGATCCACGGGTCGTTGCCGGCGGCGACGAGGATTGGGAACACGTCGTTGTCGACGCTAAGGCACACTGGATCGTGACCTTGCGTCACCGCATGCGCCTCGCCCCGCAAGAGGCGGGTTACATTGACGAACCTGCGACCGGAACGGGCGACGTACATGTCCGAACGCAGCGTTATCGCGCTCTGCAGGGCCTGCACCCCGTCATCGTCCGGCCCCGCGCAGCGCGCCTCCTGCGTCACCTTCCACCCGAACCTGCCGGCAAACGCCGAGCGCATGCGGGCGCACCCGCCGCCCGGTTTCATCCGGGAGGAAGCGTAGATGCGAAACAACCAGTTGTCGACCGGCAGTACCCAGCCGATCGATTCCACGCAGGCGGCTGACGCAACCGCCCCGCAACGATACCTCAACCGCCACGCAGCACGGCCTCATAAACATCCAGCGTCGCGTCCTGCATCGCACGCACCGTATAGCGCTGCAGCACGGCCGCGCGAGCACGTTGGGCCAGCGCCCGACGAGCTTCCTCGGTCAGTGCCAGTGCCGCATCGATCGCCGCGGCCAGCGCGGCCGGGTCGCCCGCGGGAACGCGCCAGCCGGTGACGCCATGCGCGACGGTCTCCACCGGCCCACCGAGATCGGCGGCGATCACCGGCCGCCCCATCGCCTGCGCTTCCACAACGACACGCCCGAACGCCTCGGGCTGCGTCGAGGCGTGCACCACCACGTCGGAAAGCATCATCGCGGCGGGCATGTCGTCGCACTCACCCACCAGGCGTAGCCGCTCGGCAATGCCCATGCGCCGAGCCCGGCGGACCAGCCCGGCGCTATAGCGCCGGCGACCTTGGTCCGAGCCAACCAGCACGCAGCAGATGCCGCGCCCGGCGAGGCGGGCGACCGCGTCGATCAGTACGCCCTGCCCTTTCCAGGCGGTCAGCCGGCCCGGCAGCACGACGGTTGGCGCGCCGTCGGGTAGACGCCACGCGCGCGCCAGACTTGCCATACGGTCAGGCACGATCTTGTCAGGATCGAACACCGCCGGATCGATGCCCCGCGGAATGACGTGGATGCGGGTGGGCGGGATGTTATGCCGCCGGACGATCAGCTCGGCGATGTAGCGGCTCGCGGCGATGACGATCTCGCCCCGGGCCATCACCGAGTTGTAGCGGCGCTTGAACGGCAGGTCCTCTGCGTAGGTGCCGTGATAGGTGGTGACGAAATGCGTACCGGTCCGCCGACATGCCAACCAGGCTGACCACGCGGGAGCCCGCGAGCGTGCATGCACGATAGACACGTTGTGCTCCCGGATCAGCGCCTCCAGCCGCTCTGCGTTGCGCCAGAGAGCGGCGGGATTCTTCGCCGTCAGCGGCAGCGTGAAGTGGCGGCCACCGGCACGCTCGACAGCCGACACCAGCCGACCGCCGGCGCTGGCCACCAACGCAATACGGCCGGCGCGCGCGACGGCGTCCGTGATTTCAATGGTGCTGCGTTCGACCCCGCCGGTCACCAGCGATGGCAGCACCTGAAGGACGACCGGTGCCTCGAAGTCGTCAGTCATCGCCGCGCCATATCACGTGCCGGCCGGCGCTGCCCTATTCGGGTCAGGCGGCGACGGCGAACGAGTCCACCTTCCAGCCGGAAGCGGCCATGGCACGCTGCAATTCGGCCAAGAAGCGCCGGGTCGCCTGCATGCCGCCGGTGCGCGGCCAGAGCCGACCGGTGAAGTGGCGGCCGAGCAGGTCGAAAAGAAGATCGCGTTCAATCGCGTCCAGGCCGCCGTCGGGGGGCGTGTCGCCGTAGAAGCCGTTCAGCTCCTCGACCAGACGGGGATCCGTCTCAATGATCAGACGCAAGGCCTCGTTCGACGGCGGGATCATATGCCGGCGCTCGAGTTCCCACCTGCAACATGCCAGCGGGGCAGGGCGAAGCGTTTCCAATTTTTGTCTCCGGGGTGGCGGTAAAATCGCGCCAGGGCGATGTGACATAGGCATGACAGATCTGGATTGCCAGTCCCTACGCAACTTGCTGGTAGTTTTTTTAGTCGCCCCGTAGCGCCACGAATGATTGCCTGTGTAGGCCATGTGCTATATCAGACGGAAGATCATTTCTTGATCGAAAGGCAGCGATCATGGCGGACGACGCCCACGGCGGCGGCCCGCGGGCCGGCGACGGACCAAGCGAATTCGCCAGGGCGCTGACCAGCGCCTGCACGCTTGGTTCCGCCATCTTGCGCGGTATGGCAGACCAGTCCGAGATGACGCGCACCGCAGCAGCTTTTGCCCCATTGATCGAACCGTTCCTGCGTACCGGCGCCGCTGCCACCGATGCATCGATGGGCCGGGACGGCGTGGAAATTATCGGCTTTCTCGGTCAGACCTGGATGGTCGCTGCAACCAGCGGCCTTCGCTACTGGGGGCGGCTCGCGCATATGTACGGCGAATTCCAGGCCGTCCTGCTGCAGGCGCTGATGAGCGACAGACTGTCCGAGGACGACCGCCGGGCGATGATTGATGAGCTTCGTGCCTATGTGCGCGACCTGGGCGACGTTTCGTTCCAGGAGGCGCGCGTGCTGCAGAGCGAGCTTGAGCGGCTGTCGCATGGGCTGGCAGCCGCAGCCGGGTCGGCGGCAGCGCATGCGCAGCACCGCCGCCGCTGGCGGGCCAAACCGTGAGCGGGGATCTCTGATGGACCTCACTACGTCGCCGCGAACTGGCCACAGGCCGGAACGGCCGACCCGCAGCTGAATGAAACGACCGGCATCGAAGGCCTGCGGCAGAGAACGTTGCCCGGGCGGACGTCTGTCAGGCTGGTGGGAAACGCGCAATGACAGGCTCGGACGCGGCTATGGCGAGTGACGCGACCACGTGCGAGGCGCCCTTCGCGGGGGAAATCACCGCATTGCGGGAGCGCATCGCGGACTGGATCGGCCGTTGCGATGCGGAGATCCGTCCGGAGCTGGAATGGCAACTCCTCGCGGGGTCGAAATACTTCCGACCCTTCACGGTGTTTGCCTGCTATCGCGCGATGCACGACACGGCCATACCGCCTGTGGCGATCGAGTCGGCGCTGCTGATCGAGCTGTTCCACAATGTATCGCTGATCATCGACGACATCGTTGACAAGTCCGAACACCGCCGTAATCGATTAACCCTGCACACCAAGTTCGGCGAGCTCGCGGCGTTCATGACCGCCGGCTACGTCGTCGCGGACGGCTTCCGGTTGGCCGCCGGGGATCGACAGCTTACCGACCTGTTCGCCGAGTTGCTGAAGCGGCTGGCCGTGGCCGAATGCATGCAGTGGCGCCTGCGCCGCACACCGCTCGGGGTCACGGATTGGCGCAAGATCGCCTCCGAGGACACCGGCTCGATGTTCGAGATCGCGGCGTGCCTCGGCGACCGCAGCCAGCAGCTTCGCAAGTTCGGCGGTCTGCTCGGCCTACTGTACCATGGTTGCGATGATGTGGCGGACGTGCGCGGAGCCTCGGCCCTCGGCGGCGGCGGGGCGGATGATCTGCGCGACGGCATCCTGACGCTCCCCGCCGCACTGGCGATTCGCAATGCGGAGACTGCGCGGATTTTTGCCAACCCCTCCGACGACCAGCTCCCCCTGCTTGCCCAGGCATTCCAAATGAAAATCCCCGAGGCCGAAGCCTACCTGGACCGCATCGCCGAAGAGGCTCGCACCGAGGCCCGGCTGTTCGCGCCAAATCCTGAGGGATTGTTCGCGCTGATCGATCAGACCCGTCAGCTCTCCGGGCGGTGACCGTCGCAGTTTCAGCCACCACGGATGGCGCGCCCGAACACCGCACTGCCCCTCGCTTCGACGCGGCTGGGGAGAGAGAGGTCGACGTGAAGGCGACAGGGGCCTCCTCCAACGTCGCGCCGGTCGCGTAGCGTGCAGAGGTCCAGGCGCGACGTGATCGCCTTGTCGCGTGGTTCACTGCTCCAGCCGGTACTGGATCGGCACCGTGGCTGTGACCCGTTGCTCAGCCATCGTGGCGTCGAACGGCGGGACCGAGGCGCCTCGCAACATCGCCGTTGCCGCCGCATCAAGGCGCGGCGAACCGGAGCTCCTCACGACCGTCACGTCAGTCACCTGCCCGGAACGCAGGACAGTGAAACGCAAGATCACCTCGCCCTGTTCGCCACGGAGGCGCGCGGCTTCGGGGTATACCCGATGCTCCGCAAGCCAGCCGGCGAGAGCACGTTGCCAGGACGGGCTGATGACCTGTTCGGCAGCCGGCGGAGCGGGCGCTGCCTGCCGTGTAGGAGCGGGAAATGCCTGCTGTGCGGGAGCGCGCGCCGGTGCCGTAGCCGGCGGTGGTGTAGGAGCACGCGCGACAGGCTGCGGATGCGGCGCCGGAAGCGGTGGTGGGGGCGGCGCTTCCGGCGGCGGCAGCGGCAGCTCTTCGGCAGGCGCGGGGGCCGGCGCCGGTTGCGGCGGCGGAACCTCGGGGACAGGTTGCGGCGGCGGCGGCGGTGGCGGCGGCTGCGGCGGTGGGGGCGGCGGGGCGGTCTCAGGTGGTGGTTGCTGCGGCGGCGGAGCGGGTGGCTGGGCCAGTGTCGGATGCGGTTCGGCTGGCTCAGCCCAGACCAGCGCCACAGTCTGTTCTGACGGCGGTGGAGGCAGAGTCACGGTGACCGTCAGAAGCGCCACTGTCCCGGCCGCAATGTGGATCATCGTCGAGGCGGCCAGCGAATTCCGGTGGCGGTAGGGAAGGAGGCGACCGACCGCCAGGCGCGGACCGGCTGGACCGAACGGGACGAGTGCCTTGTCGGGCCACCCCGCTCGCCACGCGCGGCCGGATGTCAGGCGTGGCCCGGACGGACCGATCGGAACGGGCGGCGCATCCGGCGAGCCGGCTCGCCGTCCGCGGGCTGGCGCAAGGCGGGGCCCGGCTGCGCCAATCGGAACGGTCGCCCCATCCGGCGGCCCGGCTCGCCGTCCTTGGCCTGGCGCAAGGCGGGGCCCGGCTGAGCCAATCGGAACGGTCGCCGCATCCGGCCAGCCGGTCTGCCTCCGCCCGAACAATGTTACATCACAACGTCTCAACACGAAGGCCAGTCCAGCTCTCGCCGCATCGCCCGCAAAAAAGAATGTGTGCTGACGCGCGGTCGCCGCACGCCGTGCTTGTCTGCTGGCCTCGATCCCCTCCTCGCCAACGCGTCAGCCTATGCCGACGGCCCGCCGTATGCCACCAGCGGGGGGCATGTGACGAAGAGTTTCGGGCAGATCCACCTTTCAGGCCGTGCCGCGTCAATGCCCTGCAGCGCCTTGATGATGTGGGACTGCTTGAGGCCCCGGTGGTGTTCGGCCAGGCGCTGGTATCGTGCTTCGCCGGCCATTTGCTGCGCACGGACGCTCCGCCGGCCGAGTGCGGACTCCGGACCGCGGGACCGACGACCACCGAGGCCAATACCGGCCTTGGTGATCGGCCCTTGTTTTGTCGTTTTATGGCAGACGCCGGGGCTGGGCACCGCCAGGCGTCGCGCGTGCTGCCCGCAGCACTCGTTCTCCTGTCAACGGCGTCTCATTCACCTCTGCCTGCAGCCCGGCGGTCGCCAGCGCATCGCGCACCGCGTTCGCGATCGCGGCCGGAGGCGCAACCGCACCGCCCTCACCCATTCCCTTCATCCCATATTCCGTCGCAGTCGCGGAAGTATGCAGGTGCGCGATGCGGATCGGCGGTAATTCCCGTGCATTCGGAAGGTGATAATCCAGCAACGACGCGGCCAGCGGCTGACCGTCGCTGTCGTAGGGAATTTCCTCGCATAGAGCCGTGCCGATGCCCTGCACCACGCCGCCGCGAATCTGGCCCTCAACCAGCATCGGATTGACCATCGTCCCGCAGTCCTCGGCCACCGCGAAATCCAATAGCTCAACAGCGCCTGTCTCGACATCCACCGCCACCAACGCGCCATGGGTGGCGTATGAAAAGACACCAGTGCTCACCGCAGGCTCATAGGTTGCCAGCGCTTCCAGGAGCGGCTCGACCCCGGGAGGTAGCTCGTGCATGCGCAGATGCGCGACGGCTGCGATTTCCGCGACGGAGACGGAACCGGCAGGGCCGAGCACGGCGCCGCCTTCGCAGCGCGCCTCGGCCGGATCGCATTGCAGCAGATGCGCGCCGATGCGCACCAACTTGTCGCGCAGTACGCGGCTGGCACGTGCTACCGCGCCACCCGACATGACCATGCTGCGCGAAGCAAATGTGCCGAAGCCAAACGCCGTGCTTTCGGTATCACCATGTCGCACCGAGACACGCGAAGGATCGATCCCGAGCTCCTGGCAAACGATCTGCGACAGCGCCGTTTCCAGCCCCTGGCCGTGCGACTGAATGCCGACCATCAGCACGACGCTGCCGTCGGTCAGGATGCGTGCGGTGCAGCTTTCGAAGCCGGGAATAACTGAGGCGCCGCGCGACGCGAATTCCGCCGCACCATGTGCGGTCTGTTCGGTGAAGCTGGCGAAGCCGATGCCGATCCGACGGCCATCCGGTTCGCCTCGGCGCTGGCGTTCGCGCACCGCCGGCAGGTCGAGCAGTTGCGCGCACAGTCGCACGCTCGCCGGATAGTCGCCGCTGTCGTAACGCATGGCGGTGGCGGAAGTATGGGGCATCTGCTCCGGGCGGATCATGTTGTCGATACGCACCTCGACGGGATCGCGCCCAACGCTGCGGGCGACTTCGTCGATCGTGCGCTCGATGGCGAAGCAGGCGCCGGGACGGCCGACACCGCGATACGGACCGAGCGGCGTCTTGTTCGTGGCAACCGTATAGGTGCGGGCACGGTAATTCGGAATGGTGTATGGCCCGGGCAGGCAGCGTGCCGCCATGTTGGCTTCCTGGTAAGGACCCTGCGGCCACAGCCCGTAGGCGCCGGCATCAACGGTAATGTCGCAATCAACGCCCAGGATGCGGCCTTGCGAGTCGGCATAGGCGGTGACGATGTAGTGGTGATCGCGGGTGTGCGCGGCTGTCAGGAGATGTTCGTTGCGGTCTTCTATCCAGCGCACCGGGCAGTCCAGCTGCATTGCCAGCGCGGTCAGGATAATTTCTTCCGGATAGAGACGGGCCTTCGGGCCGAACCCGCCACCAACATCGGGCGCGACGACGCGGATGCGGCGGTGCTCGAGGTTGAGCAATTCACCCAGCGCCACGCGCAAAGTGTGCGGAGTCTGGCTGGACGCGTAGACGGTGACTTCGTCCAACCGGTGATCACGGTGGGCGAGGATGCCGCGGCATTCCATCGGTGCGCCAGACTGGCGGTGCATGCGGTATTCGCGACGCACAGTGATCGTGGCTGCACGCGCAGCGGCGTCGATATCGCCGGCCGCCAGGGTACGTTCCTGGAACAGATTGTCACCGAAGGATTCGTGCACCAGCGCGGGGCTGCCGTTGCGTTGGGCAACGGCATCGACCACGGCGGGCAGCGGGTCGTATTCGACGCGGACGCCACCGGCGAGGTCGAGCGCTTCTGCACGCGTCGACGCGACACAGGCGGCTACGGCCTCCCCGACAAAGCGAACTTTGTCGGTCGCCAGTACCGGCCACACCGGGGCACGCGCACCGACGGCCTGTGTCACCACGTGAATCGGTTTGACATGTCGGAGGTCCGCGGCGGTGAAGACACGACTGCGGGCGTCGGACGGGATGGAAATGCCCCGGATCAGCGCATGCGCGTGCGGAGAGCGGACGAACACCACTTCCTGTGTGCCGCGCAATTCGATGTCGGCGACAAACTGACCGCGGCCACGCAGATGGTGGTCATCTTCCTTGCGCAGCAACGATGCCCCGACGCCACGGCGCTGGCTGGAATTTCCGTCGGGCATCGTTGCCTCCCTGGGCTGTTCTTGTTATGCGTCGACATGCTCGATAGCGTCGAAGCAGGACATTCTTCGACCCATTTCATTACAGGAACCAGCGCGACGAAGTGTTGATCCGCACCACGGCCCAAGCCGCCGGGGATCGAGCCGTCGGCGCACGCCGCGCGATGATACAAGACCATCAGTGCCCGGCGTGCTCTGCCGGAAGCTCTGCCAGCTCGATCAGCACGTTACCGGTTGACCTGGGGTCGAGGAACGCAATACGCGCGCCGCCATGGCCAACCCGCGGTGTCTCGTCGCGCAGCTTCACGCCCTTCGCCTTCAGTTCCGCGAGGGCGCCGTCGATATCGTCGACTTCGAAGCAGATATGGTAAAGGCCGGCGCCTTTGTCAGAAATCCATCGAGTGACGCCGGAATCGGGTCCCTGCCCTTCCAGCAATTCAATGTAAGTCTGCCCCACCGGCAGCATCGCCAGGCGTGTTTGCCCGATCTGCTCCTCGTATTCCAGCGGAAGCCCGAACGTGTTCTGCAGCAATTCGATCGACTGCTTCAGCGAATCCACGGCGATAGCGATGTGTTCCACGCGCTTGATCTTCATGGCTACCCCCCCTTTCAGGAAATCGTCACGCCGCTGTCCACCGGATAGACCTGACCGGTGATCATGCGGGATTCATCCGAGGCCAGGAACACTGCCATCTGGGCGATGTCAGCCGGCTCGATCAACCCAAGCAAATGCGACTTGCCGAGCCTGTCGATCGCCGCGTTGCCGGCCATAAGCCTGCGCACGCGGTCGGTCATGGTTGCCGACGGAGCGATAGCGTTCACACGCACCCCCTGTGGCGCGAATTCCACCGCGATGGAGCGGGTAATCGCCGAAATGCCGCCTTTCGCCGCGGTGTAGCAGTCGCGACCGGCGATGCCCATCAGCGCGACATTCGACGACATGTTGATGACGGAACCGCCGCCCGAGCGGATGATCTCCGGAATGCCCACCCGGCAGCCAAGAAACGTACCGAACAAATCGAGCCTGATCGCGCGCCAGAACTCGTCGATCGGCGCGTCGACGACGTTGTTGTCGTGCGGCGTGGAACCGCCGGCATTGTTATGCAGCACGTGCAGGCTGCCGAAACGCTGCACGGTGGCGCCGACCGCCGCGCGCAGGCTCGCCTCGTCGGTGACATCAGTAGGAAGAGCGATCGCATCGTTGCCCGCGAGATGCGCGGTCTGTTCGGCGGCCGCACGATCGATGTCAGCGACGACCACCCGGGCGCCCTCACGAGCAAACAGGATCGCGGTTTCGCGGCCAATTCCGGCGCCGCCGCCAGTGATAAATGCCACCTTGCCGCTGAGCCTTTTCATGGCAGCCTTCCTACATGGTTACTTTATCTGCACCCTGTCGACGACGGATCGCGGCGCTGCCAAACCGGCCGCGCTGGTCGCTGGCCCCATCGACATCAATGGCTCAGCTCCCGCGCCATTTCGTCGATGCCATTCACCGTCAGCGGATACATCCGCCCGGCCATGGCATCGCGTACCATCTGGATCGATCGCACATGTCCCCAGCTCCGTTGCGGTGTCGGATTGAGCCAGGCTGAGCGGCGGTAGTGCGAGGTCAGGCGTTCCAGCCAGGCTGCGCCGGCTTCTTCGTTCCAATGCTCGACAGAACCGCCGGGAACGTCGATCTCGTACGGGCTCATCGCCGCATCGCCAACGAAGATCAGCTTGTAATCGGAACCGTAGGTGCGCAGCACTTGCCACGTGGATATCGCTTCCTCATGACGCCGACGGTTGTTCCTCCACAGCCGTTCGTAGGGGCAATTGTGGAAGTAGTAGTATTCCAGATGCTTGAATTCCGACCGCGCGGCCGAGAAGAGCTCCTCGGACAGCTTTACATAGTCGTCCATCGATCCACCGACGTCGAGGCACAATAGCACTTTCACCGTGTTGTGCCGCTCAGGCACCATTTTCAGATCCAGGCTGCCAGCGTTGTTGGCGGTGGAGCGGATGGTGTCCTGCAAATCCAGTTCCGTCGCCGCGCCCTGCCGCGCGAAACGTCGCAGCCGGCGCAGAGCGAGTTTCATGCCACGCGTGCCGAGCTCCACGGTATCATCCAGGTCGCGAAAATCGCGGCGGTCCCAGACCTTCACCGCGCGCCGGTGCCGCGACTCATGTTGGCCAATACGCACACCTTCGGGGTTGTAGCCATAGGCACCGAACGGTGATGTGCCTGCGGTGCCGATCCATTTCGAACCGCCCTGATGGCGGCCCTTCTGTTCGGCCAACAACTCCCGCAGGCGGTCCATTAGTGCTTCGAAGCCGCCGAGTGCTTCGATCTTCGCCATCTCCTCCGGCGTCAGCAGCTTCTCCGCCAGCTTGCGCAGCCATTCCTCCGGCAGGTCGCGCGGCGGCGTGCCTTCCACCGGTTCAAGGCCCTTGAAGCATTCAGAAAAGACGCGATCGAAGCGGTCGAGATACCGTTCGTCCTTCACCAGTGCGGCGCGGCTCAGGTAATAAAAATCATCCACACTGTAATCTGCCACGCCGGCCTTCATCGCACCGAGCAATGTCAGATACTCGGTGATCGATGTATTCAGCCCCGCATTCCGCAATGCCAGAATAAAATTCGCGAACATCACGCCCCGCGCCTTGACAGGAACGCCAGCCGCTCGAAAAGGTGCACATCCTGCTCGTTTTTCAGTAGCGCACCATAGAGAGGCGGAATCGTCAGATGCTTCTCATTGCTGCGCAGTGCCTCGACGGGCATGTCTTCCACCATCAGCAGCCTCAGCCAGTCCAGAAGCTCGGACGTCGCGGGCTTCTTCTTCAGGCCGGGAACCTCGCGGACCCGAAAGAACACGTTCATCGCCTCGCGCGCCAGATCCTTGCGGATGTTGGGGTAATGGGCATGCACAATGCGATCCATGGTGTCATGATCCGGAAAGCGAATGTAATGGAAGAAGCAGCGGCGCAGGAACGCATCTGGCAGCTCTTTCTCGTTGTTAGAGGTGATGATCACGATCGGCCGGTGCTTTGCCACAACAGTCCGTCGTGTCTCATAGACGAAGAATTGCATGCGGTCGAGTTCCAGCAACAGATCGTTGGGAAACTCTATGTCCGCCTTGTCCACTTCGTCGATCAGCACCACCACTGGTTCATCGGCATCGAACGCATCCCAAAGCTTACCGCGCACGATGTAATTGGCAATGTCGTGCACGCGTGGATCTCCGAGTTGCCCGTCGCGCAGGCGAGACACGGCGTCGTACTCGTAAAGGCCCTGCTGTGCCTTGGTGGTGGACTTGATGTGCCATTCGATCAAGGGATGACCTAGAGCCTGCGCCACTTCATACGCCAGAACGGTCTTGCCGGTGCCAGGCTCACCCTTCACCAGCAGCGGACGCTGCAGCGTTACCGAGGCATTCACCGCGACTTCCAGGTCGCGCGAGGCAATATAACGTTCTGTACTCCTGAATCCGGCCACGCCAGGCTCCTGTGCTGCAAGTGGTAGTGCGCCAAGTCTCGGGCGGATAGGGCGGTCTGTAAACCTTGCCCCCACGACTGGACAGGTCGTGGCGTGCAGGTCGCGAGCGTGAGGGACCAATATCACGGGCGTTCCGGACGGCCCGTCCCTCACCCGTCTCGGTGCGCTCATCGGCCTCTTCCACGCGGCGTGCGAGAGCGGATTTATCTCAGGGGGCGGTGCCCTCCACGGGCGCCAGTGGCGGGCGCCCCCTGATGCCGAGCGACTGCAGCAGCCATGCCGGGCCGACTCCAGATATCTGCAGCAGCTTCTCGGTGTTTGCTGTGCCACACGCCGTGCGTTGACCACACACCACGCCGTGCGGTCGCGATCGTCCACGTAACGCACGCCAACGGCACGCGTGCCATCGAACAGAATCCGCCCGCCGCGCGCGTCGGTGCGCACTTCCAGCCGCCGTGTCTCGCGTGCAGGATGCAGGAACACGCGTGCGGCGGAATGGCGATAGCCATGATAGATCGCACGCTGAAAATAACCGACACCTTCCTGGTGATCACCGCTGTTGTAGTCCTCACAACGGGAAATCCCCGCGCCAACCGCGCCGGCGATGAACGCCTCGCACACGGGATGGATCCAGTCGATGTCAGTGACCGGCAGTTTGCCGGTCCGGCCGTGGATACGGTCATCGCCGATACCGGTTCGTCGCTCAGTGCGCTTGAAACACGGCAACACATCAACATAACCCCGGCCGCGATTGCCGCGCTGTGTCCCGTTGTCGAAATCGGCGCGCAGGCCGCGGTCATAGATCATGTCGTTGATGGAGCTCGAGCCGCCCAGAGTGCGCCCCTGGGTCATAGCGATCGGCCGTCCGGCTGTGCCTGCGGACGGTTCGGTCTTGAACTGCCATGTGCATGCGGGCATTGCACCGCATTTCTATGAACCCGGCCGGCGCATGAATGAACGGATGCCGGTCGGGCGGCCCGCATTCCAGCACACATAGCGTCGTGCCCGGGTCTGCCGTCAAACGCGCCGACAGCACCGATCCCGCGGCACCGCTGCCGACAATCACGCAGTCAAGCGTGCCCGCGGCCTGACCGCCCGGTTGCAGCGCCATGTTCCCCCCAAATCGGCGGCGCGTCATTTGCTCCACGGCAGCGGTCATCGTAATCTGGCCGCGAGGAACGTCCAGGCCGAACGGGGGTCGAACGCATGGAATACATCTGCGATGCGCCCGGCGATCGCACGTGGTTTCGGCTCGTCACGGAAGGCGAGGCGGCGGCGGAGTCCGAGGCGATGCGGCACGCCGTTGAAAAGCATTTCCGCCGCGAGCGAGAACGCGCAGCCGAAAGCTTCCACCCCGTGACGACGGTGTTCATAGAGCAAGATATCGGCAAGGAAGCACATATCCGCCGTTCCATGCCTTTGTTCCTGACCTTGCGAGATGAGAATGGCCAGGCGCTCGTGACCGCGATGCTGCCGCCAGGCGGCAAGCGCGACCCGGATTTCGGCTGCATCATCGTCGGACCTGGCAACAGCGATCCCTATCCGGATCACGCCGACGCGATCAAGGCGCTCGGCGCCCATTTCGGCCTGACCCTGGACCGCGCGCGCTGCTACCCATATCGTCGATAACCGAACGAAATCTGGAGGCCGCTCATGACCACCCTCGAGCAATTCGCTGATCAGTGTCGCAATGCGCTGACAAGCCAGGCCGGCACGCCCGGCCGCGAAAAGGTCCGCGATCTGGTGCGCAAAGTGCTGCAGGAGCCGGAGTTCGTCGCGCAGTACATCCCGGACAACACGCCGGAGCGCAAGGTGCTGTACGAAGATCCGAATCTCGGCTTCACGATACTGGCGCACGGCTACACCGGCGCGAAGGGCAGCAAACCGCACGACCATGGTCCGTCCTGGGCGATCTACGGCCAGGCCGCCGGCGAAACGATCATGACCGACTGGGAATGCCTGGAACGTCCAAGCGAGGGCAAGCCCGGAAAGGCCCGCCGTATCCGCGACTATGCGATGCGTCCCGGCGATGCGTATCTGTACGACATCAATGTGCTGCACTCACCACGGCGTGAAGGTGCGACGCGGCTGCTGCGCATCGAAGGCATCAACTTGGAACACGTGAAGCGCCTGCCGTACGAGGCGGTGGAGGACGCGCAACTCAGCCCTGCGGCGGAATGATCTGCCGTTCCTGGATCAAGTAGGTCCTGATCCGGCCAATGAACAGCGCGCCGTCGTCGGTCAGTCGCTTCATTTCCGGCGAGGCGGCCGCACGCTGGTAGGATTCGGCATCCTCGAACCAGAGCTCGGCGATACCGTCGACCTCGACGTCGATGTCCGGGATGTCAGGACGTGAACTCGTCCCGGTGATGTGCGACTGCACATAGCGGCTGACCCCTGGCACGGCATGAGCCAGCGGCGCGTGAATCTCAAGCCAATGCTTCACGAACTGTTCGTGCGTGAGGCCGTCCTTGCGGCTGAGCAGGGAGAGAGTCTTGATCATGTTTGGCTCCAGGACGGTGAGGATGAGGGATTCCCCTCGCCTGCAGGGTCGAAACTGCCGGCATCATGCCGTCGTCACGCCGCCTCCGCCATGGTGGAACGCTCACACGCCACCGTGGTGCGGTGCATGTCGCGCACTTCGTTCGCATCGAACGGCCGCGCGCGGTGCATGGTCGCCCGGTTGTCCCACATCACCAGGTCCCACTGCTTCCACACATGTGCGTAGACGAATGTCCGCCCCGTCGCATGTTCTGTCAGGTCGCGCAGGAATGCGCGCGCTTCCGGCACAGGCCACCCGACAATCCCACCGGCGTGTGAGGCCAGGAAGAGCGACTTCCGGCCGGATGAAGGATGCCGACGCACCAGCCGCTGCTGCACAGGTGCGAAGCGGCTGACGTCCTCTTCGGTGAAGTCGGTGAAGCCAAGCACACCGCGCGAATAAAGCTGCGAGTGCTGGCAGACCAAATCCTCGCACTCAGCCTTTGTCTCGTCGTCGAGGGCGTCATAGGCCGCGCGCATGTCGGCGAATTCCGTGTTGCCGCCGGACGACGGAATCGATCGAGCCGACAACAGCGAATATTTCGCTGGCACCGGTTTGAACGAGCTGTCGGAATGCCAGAGCTGGTTGCCGAGATTAAACAGGCGCCGCCGATCCTCGCGCCTCAGTAACGCATTGTCGTTGTCCAGGTTGGAGATGTCGTTGACATGCGGCGACGGCAGTCGGCGGTCCTTGCCCCAGTTGATGTCGCCGCTCGCGATCTCCAGCTCGCCGAAATTGCGCGAAAACGCGAGTTGCGTTTCATCGGTAAAACGCTGGTCGTGGAAAACCAGTACGCCGTACTGGTCCATGCCGGCCGAAATCGCCGCCACATCCGACGCAGGCAACACTTGAGTGATATCGATCCCGGATACCTCGCCCGCGAAGGACGCGCGAGATACCGGATCGATCGGGCTAATCGAGATCGTCATGACAACACGGTGCTCAGTTCACCAGATCCGCAATGCCCATCGCCTGGCCGAAGCGACGTGCCGGCTCCAGCGGATCCCCGTACTTACGGTGCATAGCCGTGTGATAAGCAGCCGACAGCAGCAGCCGTTCGCGATCCGGATGCCGATTGACGCCGTAATCCATCAGCATGCACTG
>JASHQG010000342.1 GCA_030037665.1 Acetobacteraceae bacterium | reverse complement strand
CCCTTGTTCGGGGGCAGCCTGTGGAGCCCTCTGTGCTAGACAAGGCGATGAAGCAGGAACTCTTGGTCGCGAGGCCGAGAAGCCCCGCCATTCATGGCGGGGAAAAGTCACGTGCGCGTTGACGTGCCCCGGGCGCTCGATATCCAACGATGGGTTTCGCCGTGGTTGCAGGACGGTGTCGCGCTCTGCGCTGGCGAGCCGGCGGGCACGTGCTAGGCTGACTGGAAACCGCAGCCGCCCGGAGGAACGAACTATGGTCGCTCGCCCCCCAAAGCCCGGTGAAATCACCGACCGCAACCTCGCGCTCGACCTGGTGCGGGTCACCGAAGCCGCAGCGATTTCCGCCTCGCACTGGATCGGTATGGGCAGGAAGAACGAGGCCGATGGCGCCGCCGTCGATGCAATGCGCCGTGCCTTCGATGTCGTCGACATCGAAGGCACGGTGGTCATCGGCGAAGGAGAAATGGACGAGGCGCCGATGCTTTATATCGGCGAGAAGGTTGGCGCCGGCGGACCAGCCATGGATATCGCCGTTGACCCGCTGGAGGGCACGACCCTCACTGCGAAGGGCGGACCTGCCGCGCTCGCCGTGGTCGCCGTGGCAGAGCAGGGCAATTTCCTGCACGCACCCGATATCTACATGGACAAGATCGCCGTTGGTGGCGGACTGCCCGACCATCTGATCAGCCTGGATGCGCCGGTCAAAGAGAACCTGCACAACCTGGCGCGGGCCAAGAAATGCGACGTCTCCGACCTCGTCGCCTGCATCCTCGACCGCGATCGGCATGCGGAGCTGATCGCCAAGACGCGAGAGGCTGGGGCGCGCATCATGCTGATCAGCGACGGCGACGTGACCGGTGTCGTTGCCACCGCCACGCCCGATTCCGAGATCGATATCTACATGGGTTGGGGCGGTGCGCCAGAAGGTGTGCTCGCTGCGGCGGCGCTGCGTTGCATTGGCGGGCAGATGCAGGGACGCCTGATCTACGAAAATGACCAGCAGATCTCGCGTGCCCGGGAAATGGGACACAACGACCCGCACAAGGTGTTCACGCTGGAAGAAATGGCGAAGGGTGACGTCATGTTCGCCGCGACCGGCGTCACCACGGGTCCGATGCTGCGTGGTGTGAAGCGCTTCGGTAATGGCGCGACGACACACTCGATGGTCATGCGCAGCAAGTCCGGAACGGTACGCTTCGTCGAGGCGACGCACAATTTCAAGACCAAGACCTGGACACCGCATTGATGGAACCAGTACTCGGCGTCGGCCGCAGCCTGAGCGGTCGGCGCTGGGTCTGGCGTACGGGCGAGGACCGGATCGGCCTCGGCATCGCCCAGCGCCTCGGGGTGCCGGAGATCATCGGCCGGCTCTTGTCGGCGCGCGGCATCGACGTCGAGAGTGCCTGCCATTTCCTCGACCCGACGCTCCGCGTACTGCTGCCCGATCCGTCGCTGCTTTGCGACATGGATGTCGCGGCTGACCGGCTGGCCGCGGCCGTGCGGCACGGCGAGACCGTCGGCATCTTCGGCGACTATGATGTGGACGGAGCGTGCAGCGCTGCGCTGATGGTGATCTTGCTGCGGCAGCTCGGCTGCGTGGTGCACACGCATGTGCCAGACCGGCTGACTGAGGGCTACGGCCCGAACCCCAAAGCATTGCAGGCGCTGTCGGCGCGGGGCTGCAGCTTGATCGTCTGCGTCGACTGCGGCACGGCGGCAGCTGAGGCGCTGGATGCGGTGCGCGGTGCCGCCGATATCATCGTGCTGGATCATCACAAGATCGAAGGTCCGCCACCGTCGATCGTCGCCACAGTCAATCCGAACCGCCTCGACGATACATCCGGGCTGTCCGTGCTCTGTGCTGCTGCGGTCACGTTCTTGACCGCGGTCGCGACGGTGCGGTCGCTGCGCCGCCAGGGTTGCTTCGCCCAGCGCTCTGAACCGGACTTGCTGGGACTGCTCGATCTCGTTGCGCTGGCCACAGTGTGTGACGTGATGCCGCTGGTCGGCGTCAACCGCGCGCTCGTCTGTCAAGGATTGAAGGTAATGGCCCGCCGTGCGCGTCCCGGCATCGCTGCGTTGCTGGACGTGGCACAGACGCGGGCATTACCGACGGCGTTCACCTGCGGATTCGGTCTCGGGCCGCGGATCAACGCGGCGGGTCGCATCAGCGAAGCGGGCCTTGGGCTCCGGCTGCTGCTGACCGAGGATCCGACCGAGGCGGCGAGGCTCGCGGCATTGCTGGACGACGTGAATCGCCAGCGCCAGGAGGTGGAGGCCGCAATGCTGGATGCCGCACTGCGGGCCGCCGAAGAGCAAGCGGCAGCGGGGCACGCCGCCCTGCTGGTCAGTGGCGCCGACTGGCACCCCGGCGTGGTCGGCATCGTCGCCGGCCGCATCAAGGAACGCTTCAACCGACCCGCCTGTGTCGCAGCGATTGCCGACGGCCTCGCCAAAGGATCGGGGCGGTCGGTCGCCGGCATCGATCTCGGTGCCGCGGTGATCGCCGCGCGCCAGGTTGGAATTCTTGCGACCGGCGGCGGGCACCCGATGGCCGCGGGCTTCTCATTGTCGACGGAGCGTTTGGCGGAGTTCCACAGCTTTCTCAATCAACGTCTTGCCGCCGCGGCGTCGCTACCGTCTGCGGCCGACCTGGCAGTTGAGGGGACGCTGGCAGTGCCTGGCGCGACCACCGATCTGGCGCAACATCTCGCCCGCCTGGCGCCGTTTGGCAGCGGCAACGAGGAGCCGATCCTGGTACTCCAGCGTGCCCGCGTGCTGCGCGCCGACCGGGTGGGGCGAGACGCATCTGCGATCCGAACATTCGTCGAAGGCGAAGGCGGCGGCCCACGGTTGAAAGCCATGTTGTTTCGGGCGAAGGACGGCGCGTTGAGCGACGCTCTGCTCGGGCGCATCGGCACGCCGCTCCACCTCGCGGGACATCTGCGCGTCGAAGAGTGGAACGGTACGATCAGCGCCGGTTTCGTGATCAACGACGCGGCGCCGGCTTGACGCTGAGAGGGGCGTTCGCTACGCACCGCGCGCCTCGCTCCGGTCCCCTTCGTCTAGAGGCCCAGGACACCAGCCTTTCACGTTGGTAACACGGGTTCGAATCCCGTAGGGGACGCCAATATTTTCAATGCTTTTCGAAATCGGCAGGACGCGCTGTACCGTCGGGAGTTCAGCTCTCTTTTGCGTGGCCTTCGGGAGAGTTGGAACCGCTCCAGGCTTGTCCGGGTGCCGCAACCCGCAACGTCGACCCGTCAGGTCGGGCGATTTCGATCATTGTCTCGATCCGCGTCAACCGGGTTTCGTGGTCGGCGATCTTGGCCTGGATCGTATCCCTTAGTGTTGTCAGGCTGGAATCGAGCCGGGACACTCGCTCGTCGATCAGCACCATGGTCCTCAGACCGGAAAGGATGCGGTCGGCCAGGCTCATTCAGCCGTGCGGTCCTGTTCCGCTGGCTTGGCATTGAGTGCCTCGATAGCGGCCGTCATGGACGTCGCGGTCGAAATGGCCGAGTCGAGTTTCTGAATGATCGATGGCCCTGTGGTTTCGATTGCAGTCAGGAACGCCTCGATCTCCTCCCGATGTTCCTCTAGGTCGTCGTCGGCGATCCGTCGCCGCACGAACTCCGACGTGGTGAGGCCGACTTTCCGGGCGCGCTGATCAAGGGCATCTTTCTCTTCCGGAGTCATTTGGACGACCAGTCTGGCGGTCGCGCTCATTGCTGGGTCCGCGATATGTCCATGGCATGTACATGTAGACGCCCTGGTGCCTTCGGTCAACCGCTATACCCGGATCCCATTTGCGTCGTGTTCCCTCGCTCCGACCGGTGGCATATCCACCGCTCGGACCTCAGATTTGGCAATGCGAGAATCCCCATTTGGCAGGGGTTTCTGGCCAAGTCCGCGCAAAGTTCTCGACCTTTGGCAATTAATGAATCGAAAATACGCAGTTCTTATCTACACATTTTCGATTTCCCAGCTTTCCACGTTGGTAACACGGGTTCGAATCCCGTAGGGGACGCCAACGTACTCAATAGGTTACGCCGCGGTCGGCCGGAGCGGCCAAATCGGGGGAAGCATAGGGGAAGCGGCCGGGGGAAGCACCGCGCCCAACCTTCACCCGCGCCCTGTCAGGCCGTAGTATCGCCGGCCGAGGAGAGGCAGACATGAGTGACCTCTATGACACCGACGTGCTGGCGTGGTCGGAACGGCAGTCCGGTCTGCTGCGCCGCATGGCCGCCGGCGAGCGCGTCAACGATCAGGTCGATTGGGAGAACGTTGCCGAGGAAATCGAGAGCGCGGGCCGCAGTCAATTGAGCGCGGTGCGCTCGCACATCATCCAGGCGTTCCTGCATGACCTCAAGGCCGAGGCATGGCCGCTCTCGCGCGATACGCCGCACTGGCGGGCCGAGGCGCGCGGGCACCGACAGGATGCGGCGGAAGCCTATGCGCCCTCTATGAGGCAGCGCATCGATCTCGCGGGGCTTTATCGGCAAGCGCTGCGCCGGATGCCGGAAACGATGGACGGCCAGGCCCCGCTGCCCGTGCCGGCACAGTGCCCGGTTGGCGGCGTGGACGAACTCTTGCGTGATCTCGCCGAGGAATAGGGGCTGCTACGGGCCGCCCCTAACATTGTTTCCCGATGGTCCTGTAGGCTCCCGGATGCGCCTGGATGAGGACATAGCGGGCGTGCGAAGCGCGGCGCCCCCGTGTCACCCGAGAAACGACGCACCCCACCAATCCGACCACGAGGTATCCACACTTCGCCGGGCTCGATCTTGGCCCGGCGAAGTGTGGTCATCGCTGCACCCTCAGCGCTGGCGGCCATCGCCCGCTCCGCACGCTTCGGCAATCTCGACCGGCCCGCCTTCCACCAGCGGCCGGCAGTCCGGCAGCACCAGACCCGTCAGCGCCCGTGACCGTCCGGGCGCGTGAAACGCAGTCGCCCGCACCCCGTACCCGGCCTGCAAGAAGACGATCGCCGATTCATCGCGTCGGGCCGGACATTGGCACGGCGCGATGGCCAGTAGGCGGACCGCAGAAGCGCCTGCGGGTTAGTAAGGCGCGGCGCCAGCGGCAACGTGCAGCCGTAGGCCGGATCCACCCAGCCGGCGGCGAGCGCGGCGAGGAGATCGTGCACCTGGGCCTCGCTCAATCGCCCGCCATCGTGCTTCCGGTCGTGCAACCCGCCTTACAGCGCGATGTAAGACAGATGCCTTTTGCGTGGTGCGGCCGGCGCTGCCTGTTGCCGCCAGTCCAGCCCAGTTTCCCGCGCAAGCGAATGAATATACCTCCGACTCGGGTATGAGAGCGGTGCGGCCAGCACGTCACCAATAGTGGTGCGCCGTGCCCCCGGCCGCTGCGCCAGGTCGAGCAAGACACGAGCGAAGGCGCCCGTCGCATCCGGGCGCAGCTTTTGCGCGCGCAGCCAGGGTGCGAACGCTTTGGTGGTCATCGGCGGGCCAGCTCCGTGTAGCGCGACAAACAGGATGCGCGTTCTCACGTTGATTGTCGGTGAACAAGCTCCGCCAGCAACACGACCGCCCGCTGGCGCGCCGTATCCCGGTGGCACCCGCCCCAACGCCTCCGGATCAGCGCCATCGGCACCTCAGAGAGCAGCATGGTCAGCAGATCAAAGCGGAAAGTCCCGAGTCGCCGCTCGACCGCCCGCAGTCGTTGCGCGGCACCAAGTCGTGCTGCCATCGCGGCGTAGGCACCGTCCGGCCCGCGCCTCGGGCGTGGTAGTCCGAGTCGCGTCAACGGGCTGCCCGGCAGGGCCGCCACCAATTCCAGATCGTGTTGGAGGGCCCGCGCGGCATCGAGGGTCGCGATATCGATCAGCGCGCGCGCGTGCCAGCGCGCCAGCCGATCATCTGCCCGCCAGCCCGGGTGGAACGTCTGCTGGCTGATCTCCGGCGGGACAATCGCACCGTCCGCCGCTCGCGGGAGCACTCGTACCGCCGGATCCCGCAGATTGGCGGCCGGTGGCTGCACGTCGTCCACCGTCGAGATAATGGAGACACGCTGGTGATTACGGCGTATCTCGATCGAGGAGCACGGTTCCCATGAGCAAGCCGACCACGACCTATGACGCAGAGGCTGACGCGATCACCGCATGGTTCGCGCCGGATGGCGCGCGGCCCGTCGAAAGTGAGGAAGTCGCCCCGGGGGTGGTGCTCGACTATGACGAACGCGGGCGGGTGATCGGGGTGGAAGTGCTGAATGTCCGTACCTTGATGAGGCCCCGCCACGGGGCATAGCAAGAGCGTGGCCATCGCTTACTCATAGTAAACGTGACATCCGCTCACTTACGGTTAGCACAGAACCGCCGCTATGAGACACAAACAGCGTTGTGTCGCGCAGGTGAGACGCAACATACATTGTTTGCCCGGTGCGGCGGACGTTCCCATACGGCTCCTATCCGGTAACTTCCCATAATCGTCGAAAAACGCGCGGACACGCGGCTAGGGGGCGCTGTAGGGGCGGTTGGGGCTCGCGATTGGATACTCTAGCTGAGCTGATTGCTGAGGGTAGGTAAACAAAGGCCGGCCCCGAAGGACCGGCCCAGCTGATCGGCCGCATCGTTACCGATCATACGTCACCACCGGTCGGGCATCACCGTGATCCGTCCTGCACCGTCTGCGCCGGTTGCGGAGGCGGCAGGCCAAGTGCCCCATAGAACCCTGGACCACTCCCCCGGTTAGCCGGAATGTCCAGGCACATCGCCGGTATCAGGCAATGTCTGCGGGTCTCGATCGTTTGGCGACGTGCACCCTCCCAGAACCACGCAGACCACCAATCCACCCAATCGCAGATACCTCACTTCCGTGCCTCCAGCCCGTCCACCTGCTTGTGCAACGAACTGACCTGCGGTTCCAGATTTGTTACACGCTTATCGATCGCATTGTACCAGGCGAGCGGTGCGACACTGCGGCCGGTGGCTGGAAGCAGCAGCAGCACCATCACCGCCGCCACCGCCAGCAACGCGCGCAACCGCTGCAGAAAGTCCCGGTCCCGCTGCCCTGCCGGCGTTCGCTCGATCAGGTGCGCCAGCCGGCTGGCCGCTTCCTCACGCCCCCACCGCCGCGCCAAACGCTCGGCCACCGCCTCGTCGGCGACGCGCCAGGGTTGGTGCTGCTGAGACGGATCCGGGACGATCGCCGATGTTGGCAGGGCGGTCATGGTGCATCCTCCCGCGGCACGCACCGTGGCGGCAGCTTGGACGCCATCACGGAAACCGTCATTCCTGGCGGATCCAATCTGTGCGCCGCTGCCTGGCGCTCTGCCGCGCGCATTTCGATGGCGCACTTGAGTAGCCCGAGCAGGCCGTTGTGCCGGCCGTGTAGTACATCGGCCAGCAATGCCAGCTCGCCGGGTTTTAGATTCACGGATTCAGCCGCAACGCTCAGGGTGTCCAGCATATCGGCGACGCCGGCGACTGCAGCGAGCAGCGGCTCCATGTTGAGGAGCACATCGGATGCACAGGTCATGGCCGGAACCCCGCTATCACGGCCAAGCCGAGTTCCGTAGCTGCCACTAAGGATACCCAGAAGATCATCCCGATGATGGCGCAGAGCGTCCAAATGACGCGGCGCAGCGCCTTGGACGGCGGCGGTGGTGCTGTGACGGGCGGGTAGGTTTGGGAAACGACAACTCGAGGTCGCATCTCGTTCGCTCCTGTGCGCGGAGCGAAGGCGGGCTAGAATATGGACGGTCCTACTACTCTTTCACGTTGGTAACCCGGGTTCGAATCCCGTAGGGGACGCCATTGAAGTCATTGAATAATGACAGATAGTACCGTAACGTTTGGCAGCCATTTGGCAAACGCGACGAACGGGGCGTCCGGCACGGCGCCTCAGCCACCCGCGCGGTAGAAAACGGCCCGGCCCTTCGGCGTGAGTTGCAGAAGGAGATCGAACTCAGCAACGTTCGCCGTAAGGACAGCGAAGCCGAGCTTCTGGGCTTGCAGGAACAGGACGCAATCGTGGAGCGCCTTGAACCTGGCGTCTTTGGCGTAGCCCTGCACGCGGGCGAGGATGCCAGCCAAGAGTGCCGCGCGGCCGAAGACTTCGGCGTCAGGTAGGAAAACCCGGTGGTCAGGCATGGACCTGATCTGACCACTCACCGCCGAGATCACAGCCGGCGTGCGGTGATCCGCCGGGTCGAGCACGCCGACGGTGTGCATCAGCTCTTGAATAGCGACCGTCGAGTGATTGACCTGCCGCACTTCGACAAGTTGTGCCACGATTTCAGGCGCCCGTCCTTGCATCTGGTCGATATAGACGCAGGTGTCGAGCAGTAGAGGCTGCCCAGCCAATTCGTTCTCGCTGGCGAAGGGCAGGGCGTCCTCGGGTCGGCGCGCCAGCGTCCTGCGTGGATCGAGCCGCGCCCATCGCAGCGCGGCTGCGACATCGAATCCTGCCACTTTAGAATTCGAGGTTCAGGTCCGGGTCGACCTTACCGCGCACGGCCCTGAAAGCCGCGGCGAACTTGTCTTCCAACGCAATGTTGGCGAGGGCGAACTCGATGAGATCAGTATCGGCTTTGATGCCGGTCCGCGCTTTCGCTCGCTTGACCAAGGCCGGGCTCACGCGCCCGCCGATCCGACTACCTTTCCCATCAAGGAGGCCCGACCGCCGGGCGGCCGCCATGACTGCTTCAACTTGTCTGTCACGCGAAATAGTGAGCCGTCCGGGCCTGGTGTTGCGCTTCGTCGTCTCGCCCCTGACGGAGGGGACCATACTGCCGCCCAAGGTCGTATCGGCTTCCTCGCGTTGCGTTCCAGTATGCTTGACCATGGTTTGTCCAACAAATTCGTCTTTCGTTCAACATAGTCGTGCAGACCGACTGGATCAAGCTCCTACGCAACATGGAGACCGCGCGCCGATCATGCCGGAGGGCCGTCTGGCCGGACCCCGTGGCTACCGGGACCGCGTGCACTTGCAACTGTACCTGCGGACTACAGGCCTTCCCGTGACGGTCTGGGTTAGCCCGAGCGGACACGCGCGTCCGGGCGCGCGGGTCAAGGTGAATACCACCCACGGTGACCGCGTGGATCTAGATAATGCGGCGGTCGTCGCCATTCGCCCCGCGCCAAGGCTGATGGAGGGTGGCCTGGACTCACGCGACCTGGCAGCGGTTTCAGCATGGATCGCCAAGAACACCGACGCGCTGATCGACTATTGCGACGGGAAAATCGACACAATCGAGCTGGGCGCCCATCTGGTTAAAGTCTGATCTATCGCGCCTCCAGCCCGGCTGAACTGCTTACTTCGAGTTAATGCACCGCCCGCTTACCCTTCGTAGCCACTGCGCCCGCTTACGTTAGGTTCGCACAGAACCGCCGCCCGTGAGACACAATCGGAATTGTGTCGCACAGGTGAGACGCAACATACGTTGCCTGCTCGGTGCGGCGACTGTTCCCATATGGTTTCCATCCGGTCTTGTCCGATCTTTCGCGAAACGGTCAGACACGGCAGGCTGTGCGTCATCTGGCAGCGGTAGCACCTGAGTTTGCCAACCGGCCGGCTCGAGCTGCTGAGTAATGGTTAACAAAAAGGCTCCCCAGATTGGGGGAGCCAAGGTTGGCAAGAAATGTCCGCGCGATTGGTTCGTGCTGATCCAGATGGCGCTGCAGATCTTCAACCGTCAAATCATCCGTTCGTCGATCATCCTGATGACTGCTTACGTTCGGTCTGCATCGCCGCCGCCCCGGCCAGCATCAATTGACGCATCAATTGATATCTTCGCCTGGCGCTTGCTGGCGCGTCACGCCCTCCGTATTCAGGAAGTCCTTGCACGCGGCCATGGACGTAAAGAACTCCATCGTGACAGGAGAGCCGTTTTGGGTCCCGTGAAGGGTTACGTGAATGTTGCCATCCGTGCCCTTCTCCACATCGTCTGGTGATATCCGGTCCATGCTGACGCCCTGAAGACGGGCCATGGAACTGTCCATCGTACCCTGCGTCCGCTCAGGTGTCGCGGCACTCTTTTCACAAACCCCGTCCGCGTAGTTCACATTGAACCATGTGTGCCCGCTCTTCGGTGCGGCATGATGCGCGGCGCGAGCAGCTGTTATCCCGAGAGATAAAACCGCCGTAGCGGTCAGCATGAGTTTGTAGACCATCAAAATCCTCTCAGATATTCGCGCACATTCGCGCGATGTAGGCTGCAATTTCGCTAGGATGGAACCGCTACTTTGGTGGCAGTGGTCCTTCCGGTGCTTCATTTCGGCCTTGGTGATTGCGTCAGCCTTGGTATCGGTGCAGTGCGTCCGATACAGCGGAGTACTCAGCGGCAGGGCAGCGGGAGTGCAACGTTTCACGATGGACAGCCTGCCTCATACCACACCGGTTTAATTATTGCGGGTTCGACCTCCCAGAATAGATCGCCCGGCATTCCCGGCTTCCTCCCCGCGATATGATCGACCTTACCTTCTATGGTCGGTTCGCCGTTGGTGAATGTGAGATGGGGCGGTCCTTCTGTCGGAAGGATGCGCGGCTCGCGGCGCACTGCGTACGATGTCGAGCATTTGTCTCTCGTCGCTCAGCGCATC
>JASHQG010000341.1 GCA_030037665.1 Acetobacteraceae bacterium | reverse complement strand
GCCGCGGCGCTCGAGGACGCGTTCCGCCTCGCCCGCCTGGAGGCAGCCAGCGCGTTCGGCAACGATGCCGTTTATGTCGAGAAATATCTCGACCGGCCGCGCCATGTGGAATTGCAGATGTTCGCTGATGCGCATGGCAACGTGGTGCATTTCGGCGAGCGGGATTGCAGTTTGCAGCGCCGCCACCAGAAGGTGCTGGAGGAAGCCGGATCGCCCGCGCTGACGACGGCGGAACGTGATGCGCTGGGTGCGACGGCAACGGCGGCGCTGCGCAAACTCGGCTACCGCAATGCTGGCACGCTGGAATTCCTTTACCAGGATGGTCAGTTCGCGTTCATGGAGATGAACACGCGGCTGCAGGTGGAACACCCGGTCACGGAAATGGTCTGCGGCATCGATCTGGTGCGCGAGCAGATCCGCATTGCTGCGGGTGGCGAGCTTGGCTACCGGCAGGCGGACATCCGGTTCTCCGGCCATGCCATCGAGTGCCGCATCAATGCCGAGGATCCCGCGACGTTCATACCGACACCCGGGCGGGTAACCGCGTTCCACGCGCCGGGCGGGTTGGGGGTGCGTATCGACTCGGCGCTGTACGCTGGCTATTTCGTGCCACCCTATTACGACAGCATGGTGGCAAAGCTGATCGTGCACGCGGCAACGCGTCGCGATGCCATCAACCGCCTGCGGCGCGCGCTGGATGAGTTTGCCGTGGTGGGCATCCAGACGACGATCCCGCTGCATCAGCGCATCGTCGACGATCCTGACTTCCAGGCCGGCGACTATACGGTCCACTGGCTGGAGCAATTTGTTGAAAGTTAGCTCTGCGCGCGTGGGCCGGCGCCCATGGACATCCCGGAGCTTGCCATCGATCGGCGTGCTGATGGTCAGGTGATCACAGAGGCGGCAGCGATCCAAGGCAAATGCCGAAACGCGCCGAGATCGCTTGCGATCACTGGAAATGTGGGAATGAGGACCGTGTGGTCGAGGCGAGCCCCGCCAGGAGGACTCACACCATGACGCCTGAAATCACGCGCGGGATTTCTGCACGTGAAAAGGAAGGAGGCGTGTGCTCGGGCTGCCGCATCGACGACATTGGCGCTTCATGCATCGTCGTTTCGCGGCTCGTGGCTGAGCACCGACGATCCGGCCAACTGGCCAGGTGGTGCACCAGACAAGCCGGAAACGGTCCGTCTCCCGACACGTCTCTTCGATGAATAGCTCAGGAGAACAGGCGCCCGCGCTGTTCTCGTCCTCACCCCGTATCCGCGCATTCGCCGCCGCGAAAGACGGGAGCCACGGAGACACGACATCGTTTGCGAGGAGAGGCGATGATGACATTGTGCCACCTATCCCTCGGAGAGCCGCAATGCCGCCAGCGGCGCCGCTCTCCGAGGTCTGGAACAACGCGTCGTGGGGCAAGGATCACACCCCACCCCACTGGCGTGTCACATCCGGCCTTGCCGCAGGGTGCGGAGCCCAAGCCGGTTGGAAGCTTCCTTCAACGGCTATGCCGGTGTCACCGCCTGGTACATTCCTCGCTCGAAATCGGCAAACAGCTTCAGAACGTGATCGTCGGCAAACGGCAGAAGTTGAGTCATGATGACGCCGGTCACGTGCTTGACCGGATCGACCCAAAAATAGGTATTGAAAAGTCCCGCCCACGCGATGCTGCCTGCGCTACGACCCGCCGGTCCAGGTTCCGTGTTGATATCGAACGACAATCCCCATTTTTGCACCATGCCCGGGAAGAGATTGGCGTCATTTGAGCTCGCCGGATCAACGGTCTTCAACGTGGTAACGTTCAGTTTGCCGATATGGTTCTGACGCATCATGGCCACCGTCTCAGGTTTCAGCACCCGCGCACCGTTGAACGTACCGTCGTGCATCAGCATCTGCACAAATTGCATGTAATTCCGCGGCGTACTGAACAGTCCACCGCCGCCCATGAAGAACTCTGGTCGCTGCGGCATTTCAAAAGCCATGGGCTTCAGCGTGCCATCCTTTTGGCGGCTGTACATCGGCACCACGCGGGCTTTCTGCGCTGAGCCGATCAGGAACCCTGTGTCAGTCATACCAAGCGGAGCGCAGATATTCTCCCGGAAGTAAACTTCGAGCGATTGGTCGCTCACGGCTTCGACGGCCTTGCCGACCCAGTCCATGTTGATGCCGTATTCCCAGCGGTCGCCAGGATCGAACAAAAGCGGAGCATTGAATGAAGCGTTCTTGCATTCGCCGATGGACGGGATTCCGGTAACCTTTTCATACCGCCGCATCGGCTCATTCCATACGCTGTATACGAAACCAGCTGTGTGGGTAAGCAAATGCTGCAGAGTGATAGCGCGCTTGGCGGGGCGAAGTTTCGGTGCGCCGTTCGCGTCGAACCCTTCCAGCACCTTGGGCGACTGCAGTTGCGGAAGCAATTTGCCCATCGGTTGATCGAGCTGCAGCTTACCCTGCTCGAGCAACTGCATGCAGGCGGTTGCCGTGATCGCCTTCGTCATCGAGGCGATCCAGAATATGCTGTCGGGCGTAACTGACGGCCCAAACGCCCCCTCGTAGACGATCCCTTTGTCGTTCGCGCCAATGGCCGCGACGCCTCCCACTGTCTGGTTACTGACCGCCTGACGCAGGGACTGATCGACCTGCCCCAGCGCGGGGCTCAACGCCGGGTTGGATTGCGCAGACGCAGTTCTGGATCCGCCAATGCCAGCGATCGAGGACGCGGCGGCTAATGCTGCGGCCGAGCGTAGTACACTGCGACGACTGGTGGATATACGTGTCATTGGTTCCCCCCTTTGCCGCAATTTCGCGCCGGCCGCGAAACCGGGCCCATGATCAGCTGTAACAGTCATGGTGGTGGTGGTTGACGTGGCAGCCTTGTTGCCAGAGTTCTTGCTGGTAGCACGTTCCAACGCCACCGAAGCCACGGCATATAATACACTAATTATCTTATAGTACACTGATCGTCTATCGAATCCATGAAATCAACAAACCGCGAGGAAGTCTCTCGGTGACCCCAAACGACGTCGTGCTGAGGCTATTCCGGGCAGCGGGCAAGAGTTGGCACAATAACCAAGCTTGGACGCATGCCCGGAGCGCGGCGGGACAGGCGGCAGGATGTTGCCATTCGCCCCGAAATATCGTCATCGAGTTCCCGCGGCGATCATCGGCCCGGCGATCCCCCTGTTTCACGCCGTCAGCCGCATCCTCGGGAACGGCGAGCTGGCCATGGCAGAGCGCAGAACGCTGTGATGTGCGATTCTGAAGACTTGTGAACTTCCCGGACGGACAGAGAGGCCTTGGCCGGCTCCCGGGCGAACTGAGCGCTTGCGCGGTCAATCGCGCCGGGTGCGCTTCAGGTCGCGTGCCAGATTTCCGGATCACGGACGTCCTGCAGAAATTCACAACGAGCCCAACGTCACGCGCCTGATGACGGGCAGTTGGATGCCGGGTTGTCCGACGATCATGCCGGCCACCGTCAGCAAGGTCAGACGAGAGGCCGTCTCCCGAAGAGAGTTCGTTCTGCGACCCAGGGCCCCCCCGGATCAGTGGGCCGCACGTTCCC
>JASHQG010000340.1 GCA_030037665.1 Acetobacteraceae bacterium | reverse complement strand
AGCTCCTGGCGCGTCAGAATGAAATTCCGACCCCGTATTGTGCCGATCGCTTCCTGCCAGAGCAGATGAACGCCATCGCCCGATACGATTCCCAACTCGAAATGCGGCTTGTCCTGGAACACGACCGTGGGACTGGCGAGCACGATGTCGGCGAGCAAAATATATTCTGAGTGCAGCCGCACCGGGCCGTTTACCGCCGCAATGAGCGGTACCTCGATGTCGAGAATGTTCATCAGAACTTTCTTGCCCTCGCGGTAGATCTTGTCGTAACCCCACGGAGTGAAGAAATCGAAACCATCGGGGGTGATTGTTTCCATAAAGACGTCGCCGGTGCCGGTGAGGATCACCACACGATTGTCCCGGTCAGAGCCGACGGCATGGAACAGGTCGACGAATTGCTCGTGTGTGTAACCGTTGAAAATCAGTACGCCGCCATTGGTGTGCAGCATCACTTCCAGAACGCCTGTTTTCGATCGGGTGAGCCGAGCATTGGGGAAACTGTTGCGATATTGGTCGAAGCGGGGCATAGGCTTTCTCCTCATGGCAGCGAGCCTCGATATGGACGGTGATCGGCCAGGCCCTAGCCTAGCTCAGGCAGTGGTCAACCGCGGTGGTGTGTTTGGAACCATCAGGCCGAGCCTTTCGACAATCGTCTGATGCGCGATAACGGCGTCGCGCAGAGGCGGACAGGGCATGTTCGCCAGCACAGCGGTCGGCACGGCGCCCACGAGCTCGCCGGCTTCGGAACCGGCCATCGTGAAGCCCGCGATGCAGTCGTCGGTGCCGATGAGAGCTTTCATGAATCCCTGGTGCTTGTCCGTTGCCTCGGTGCGCGGCACGGCACTCATGTGCCAGGCGAGCAGTCTGCCGCGTCGCCCGCTGCCAAGAATCAAGGTCTGTGCCTGTTTTACAGCCACGGGTGTTCTCCCAGAAAAACTTCGGCAGATTATCGAATTGTCTAGTGTTCAATGCGCTCTGCCCCTATGCGAGCGATTGTAGAAATAGCACGTCGTTTGACCATTCACCGCGGGAATCCCACTCCGACTCTCATGCCTCCCCGTGAAGCGCTCGTAGCGAACAGCCCGTCTACTGTCGCCGCGTTCGTTCAGAATCCATGGGTGTGCCAGCAGAATGCGGATCGATCTGCACCGTTGCGGTCATGCCGGCGACCAGAGTGACCCCGTCAGGCAGCGTGTCGATTTGGACGCGCACCGGGATCCGTTGTGCGAGGCGCACCCAAGTAAAAATCGGATTGACTGTGGCCAACCCTTGCCCGTTTGGCTGGGCGTTGGCGATACTGATTGCGCGCGAGATACTATCTACGCGGCCGTGCAGGACCTGTGGGTAACCCATCAACTTGATCGTCGCTGCGCTGCCGTCCCGGATGCGATTGAGAGCAGTTTCCTCAAAATAGCCGTCCACCCAGAATGCATCGGCATTGGTGACGGAGATCACGTTCTGCCCCTCCGAAGCATAGTCGCCGCGCTGTGCTAGCAGGTTGGTGATCCAGCCGTTGACGGGAGAGCGGATTACACAGCGCCTCAGGTTCACCCGCGCCTGATCCAGGTTAGCCAGCGCCTGCTGATATTGCGCCTCGGCGGCAACTGCCTGGGTTTCGTAGGTCTGTTTTTCCTCGACCGTGACGGCGATATCGGGGAGACTCTGCCGCCGTTTGGCCTCCCGCTCTGCGTTCTGCATGTTGGCGTCCGCCTGCTTGACGGCTGCTTGCGCCAGGCGCACGGCGATGGCGTAATTGGTCGGGTCGACGACCATCAGCACCTGACCCTTACGCACATACTGATTATCCGCAGCCAGCATCGCGACAATGCGCCCGGAGACCTGCGGCGCCATGGTCACGACATAGGCGCGCACCGTGCCATCGCGCGTCCAAGGTGCGGCCATGTAAGCGGTCCACATGGCTCGTCCCAGCACAACGGCGGCCGCGACCGTTGCCAGGGTTATAAACAATGCCATCGTGCGTCGCCCACGGCCGGGCGCCAGGTGAGCAGCCGGATCGGGTGACCAGGGAATCTCGCGCTCAGCTTCGTTACGTGATTTGGCTTCGACTTCCGACATGGCGGCCTCAATGCCCGACGCCGAGCACGATTGAGCATAGAACGACGACGTACACCGCTCCGATGAACAGCGCCGGATGCCACACATGGCGCAGCAACCCATATCGGCCGGCGACACGTCGGAGGCCGATCACCACGACCCATGCGGCGAGCATCATGATCGAGATCGGTGCGACATAGACGCCGAAAATGTTGATTTCGGCGAACCTCATCGTGAGGCATCAAAGTAGGCGGCGTGTTCGGCCAATGCATCGGCGATGCCGATGACTCTGCTGCGTGCCCGGAAGATCGTTTGCGTTTGTGGTGCGGTCGCAAGTACTTCATCGAATTTCACAAGGCGCACTGCCGCGGCCTTGCTGTGACCTCCCGCGATTGCCGCGAGTGCCGGTTCGAGACCGGCGCCGAGGCCGAGTGCGTGGACAATCTGACGAAGCTGGGCGATCTCGATGCCCACCGATAACGCGGCCAGAATCTGTGCGCGCTGGAGAGGCGTCGCCTGATTTGGTATGACTGCCAGCCGGCCGTAAATTCGACCCTGCCAGTCATCGAGCGTGCGACCGCTGGCCAGACGGCGGAGATCACGCAAGGTTAGCGCCAGCAGGCGATCCGTGCGGAAAGCAGGAGACAAGGGCGGGAGCAGGAGAAACGACAAAGCGGCGACAGTGCTGCCGCCGACGAGAGCCGATGCCGCATTATAGAACCGCACCGGGTCATAGCTCATAGGGTTCGATGGGCCAAGCATTAACACGAATTCGACGCACATTGCGGTAAACATTGCCGTCCGCAAGGGCTGTGCTTGCTGCCAGGCCCACGCCAACAGAGCGCCGCCGGGGACCAGGACAAGACCCAGCGCGACACTAAAGACAGTAAAACTCTGGGTCCGAAACGCGGGCAGCACTGCGAAGGCGACAATGGCAGCAGCTATTGCCGCGAGGAAGCACCCGACGGCGAAGTGCTTGGCTGCCGCGTAAGACAAGTCTGCCAGTGGTGCGAGAAGTATCGTGACCACAGAGGCGAACGCTATAGCCAATGCGCCGTTCGGCCAGGCGGTGACGATCCAAAAGATCATGACGGCTGCAATCGCCATGAATGCGCGGCCGGCGTTGACGAGAGCCGGCAACCAATCCGGTACGCGCAGGCGGGCGCTGCCTCGGTGGCTTGAGATGGGCCGAGCAGGATCGGCAACCAGCAAAGCCAGGCCCGCAAAAGCATGTGAAAGACCCACATACACTTCTGCCACGCCGTCGGCTAGCAAGCGCAACGATGCCGTGGCAACTGGCAGCGCAACTAATCTACGGATCGTCGCCTCGCAGATCTGTTGGATACCGGTCGGATCCGCAAGGCAGCGATCCGGACTTAGGTGCTTCAGTTCGGCTGGAAGTGCCTGCATGATATCGGTCGCTTGACGCAAGGCCTCCTCATTGGGCATCCGGACAAGACGGTTTTCAACGGCGCGCCAGCCGGCCAAGGCGGTAAACAATCCATCCACTGCTTTGGTCAATACGGGGGAGTGAACATGGACCTGGGCTGACTCTCCGAGGCTCTCCTCGACAACCGGGCTGAGCGATGTGACACGCCGGACGAACTCGCGCCTCAGCGATTGCATGTCGGCGAGTTTGGGGCCGACCGAATCCAGGGTACGGGTAAGATCGGCGCCTATGCCGGCTATCAGGTCGGCCAAGGTTGTGGCCAGTCGGCGTGGGGCGCCGCCGAAATCGGTCAGGCCGAGCACGACGCCAGCTGCGAAGATACCGAGCGTGACCTGAGTCAAGTAATTGAGCCCGAGCATGAAGGCGTCTCCATTCACTCCACCAGTATCGCCGAGCTGATCGTAGGCAATTAAGGCTGCCGAATATCCGGCCAGCAGAGCAGCGTACCCAGTGAAGTTCCTCAGGATGGTGCCGACGAGAGCGCATGCGGCTCCCCACAGCGCCAGCCCGCTCAGAAACAGGGTACGGCTTTGCGGAACAGAGGCAGTCAACCCCACCATCGCGACGGAACCGATCACGGTGCCGACCAGGCGGAACCAGCTTTTGCGGAGCGAGGCCCCGATGCTCGGGAGACAGACAATGGCGGCGGTCAGGCCGGCCGAGAATGGGTTGTCGAGTTCGAGGCGAAAGGCGATATAGAGGGCGAGGCACACCGAGGCCCACAGCCTGAGTCCGTGGAGCAATGCAGGACTGGCCGCATGTAACGCTGCGGCAAGCCGGACGGAGAACAGCGACGTTCCGCGACGTCCGAGTACGCCGTCCGCACGAAGAGCGCGGGTAGTCATCGCGATGCTGCCGACACCATCTCTGCGGTGCCGCTATTGTGGCCGCGATGACCAGGAATCATTTGGGCGGTGCCATATTTGTCGCGTGGCAATCGCATGGCGTTGCACCTTGATGGCTGCCGGAACGAACTCGATTGGCCTTGGTCTTGTGCCATGGGGCGACGCCGGTCTTTTCCAGAACTGCGGCGGTTTGCTGCTTTACACGTGGAGGCGCGCACTGGTACGTGCCATCAGCCATTCCTTGATCACCAGCGTCGGAGGACGAAGCGGCGTCGTTGGCCAAACGCAGATCGGTCGATTCTAGGCGCGGACGGGATCAACCGCCGCCTTCATTCGTCCGGTGCGAGATTCATGTGGCGACGGCGCCACGCATTCGGGGTGAGGCCCACGACGTCATGAAAGACGCGGCAATAGTGTGCCTGATCAGCGAAACCGCAGGCAAGGGCGATTTGTGACAGCGGCTCCTTCGACAACAGCATGAGCTGCTGTGCCCGTTCAACGCGTTTTCGGCGGATGTAATGGCATACGGTCGTGCCGAAGGTCACCTTGAAGGCGTGCGAGAAATAGCCGGCACTCATATGGGCTTGGCTGGCACAATCCTGGACCCGAATCGTAGCGTCCAGCGACGCATCGATGAATTCCTTGACCTTGCGTCTCTGCCACGGAGCGAGGCCGCGCGTATCGGACGGCGTCACCGGACGGGTCCTATCGGCCTCCGATTCGTCAGTGTAGCCGCGTAACATTGCGGCCGCGATCTTGACCTGCGATTTTGCCCCGATTCGGTCATCGTCCCATATCCGCAGTGCGGCATCGAGGAACCCGGTGACCGCCGCGAGCGACACGTGGTCCGAGGCGGAGTCGATACGGGATTGATTGCCTGCGTGATTTTGCGATACGGCCTGAATCGAAGCGTGCTGCGTAGCGCCATCGGTATACAGTTGGCATGAACCGACGAAATATCGCTGACGTTGCATCGATACGGCCGACAGCACTGGTGCGGTAGCTCGTACCGCAGGGACATCATTATTGATCATGGCTCACCTCTCGGACGATGCAACTAATCCAGTGGCTTCGCCAAATCCTTGTGGCAGACCTGAATAGTTGTGAAAATTTCGCCAGCACCGAGCCAATCTGAAACCTCGATTCATATATTCTTGGCGACGGACAACGACGACCGAAATGACGGATCGATTGTCACAGAGAACTGTCGATGACCGCGTACCGCCACAACCGACGCTGACACGCTGAGCGCGCCATCGGGAGTGCTGCACTGCTATCCCGGTGTGTTGCAGGGAGACTCCCGTCTGATCGGAGGTGAGAGGATCTGAGCACGCGTGCCGAGGCGACCGACCGCAACGACACGATCGATCTGCACGCAGCCGGCACGCATGATCCGCTCGTTCGTTGGTGACCGCGCCGTCTCTTGCTGGCATGGATTTTCTGAATAATCCTGAAGAATGATGAACCAGGCCGCGTCGGAATGAGTGGGACGAGCGATCAGCCGGTTTTCATCGCTGCCGAGTGCGAGATCGATCTCGCGCGGCGTGAAGTCCGGATTCGGAGGCGCCCGTGCCGCTGGGCGGACGGGCCTTTGAAATCATCGAGCTCTTGGCTTAATCGGCTGGCGAATTGGTCAGCAAAGACGAATTGATCAATCGCATGCGCCCCGGCGGCGTAGTCTTGAGGTCATGCTCAATCTTGCGCGGTTGCGCGTGCAGCGAGGCCGCCCTCTCGAGGCGCGCAAGCTCCTTACGCCGGTCTGCGAGCGATTCACCGAAGGACTTGGCATCAAGGATCTGCGCGCTGCCCGCGCGCTGCTCGAAACGCTGCCGTCAGATTGGTGGCAGTCCAGTTGCGCCCGCCGCTCGCCGCGTCAGTCATCGAGTCATATGAACGGCGATGGCTCGCAGCTCCGGTAAGCGTGGCTGCGCTTGGCGCGGCCATCTACGTCTCTCCACCATCCTCTACGGCGTCTTGCACAGAGCTCACCGCGTTGCCGCCGTGAATTTACCCGTTCGTCTGTGCGGAACGCCGAATTCGGTGCAGACGTCGCGGCCTTTTACGCTCCGGTCTGGCTGCACGTGTCACTGGCGGCGGAATGCCGGCAACGCTGCGAGCGCAGCCTCTCGGAGCGTGGTCGCGGTGGCGAGGCAGCTGCGCAACGCCGCGTTTTGTTAGAGGCTGTTCTCGGTGCTGCGCTGTTCGATGCCTTGGGTCTCGAGGAGCAGCCTGCGCCGATGCTATAGCCGGGTGCCCCCGGCAGTTGCTTCTGAGTCTTCGGATCGACCCTATTGCTGATATTTGCACATCGGCGGCCGACGCTGTCGCCAGCCTGCCGCAGCAACTCCTGCTGGCCTTTCACATAGTTCGGGTTGCAGCCGTCATAGACACCGGCTGAAGAGGAAGAGCCAGGGCTCTGCGCGGGGTGCGGTTCCGTTCGTGTCAGGCGTCGGCTCAAAGCCCTTCATGCCATAGAGTTCCGCGGCGAACTGCAGTGTGCCGGGCCGCTCTATCCGGGTTTGCGCCAAGGCTCCTGTGGCACCGAGGACAAAACCTAGAGCGATGGCGCCGGTGACGATGTATGCACGCATGTCATGCGCTCCGCTCATGTCAAAACTGCACACTCGCCTTGAACCCGAACACAGCCGCGTTACGGATGTTCGCCTGGGCATTCGGCCGGATGATGTATTGAAATTCTGGGCGGAAGTCTACACCGCGGTAGACGTGGATGTTGTAGTTGGCCTCGAGGATCATTTCGTGAGTCTGGACACCGGTTGCCGCGTTGCTGATGGGCAGTCCTAGTTCCAATTGTTCGGCCTGCACTGCTCCAAGCGCACCGCTCATCTTGATATAGGAGAACAGCAGCCCGACGCCGTCTTCGGGTCGTCGGCGCCAAAAGCCGTAATCCAACATGCCAGCGAAGTACTGATCCTCGTAAGGCGAGTTGTCCGCGTCGTTATGGACGAATCCGCCGAGCGCGATGAGGCCCTCCTGGCTGCCGGGGCCGTTCCGCATCAGCATCTGGTCAGCCAGCAACCAGAATTGCGTGTTGCCGTTGTGTGGCGGCGTGGACTGTCCGAGACCCGCCGGCAGCGCGTCGGCGAAGCTCTTGAACTGTGACGAGTCGTAGCCGAAGCCAATCATGTAGTGTCCCGGCAGATGACCGCGGCCGATGTTCGGTTCGTAACCAACCTGCACTGGAACGTAGACGCCACTGTCTCGCGGTACGCCGAATTCGAAGCCGCTACTGTCCGCTTGGCTGTACAAATCCTGGTTCACTTCGTAGACGCCTGTCACGACGTAAGTGCTTGGCGTCGGGCGGATGCGGATGCGGCCGCCCCAGACCGCGTCGGGGTAGGCACTGTGGCCAATATCGCCACCAGGCAGCGCCTTCGGGTCGCCGCACAGCGCGTTGTTCATGTAATTGCAGTATAGCGGCGAGCTGGCGAAGTCGTTCTCGACGTTCATCCAGCCGCCGGCAATGTCGAGTCTGCGACTGAACAACGATTGTTCAGCGTAAGCCGAGACCAGATGCACCGCCACGTCGCCGCCGGCGCCGTAGATCTCCTGCGCTGGCGACACATTGTCGCCGAACAGGTGGCTGTCGCTGGCGCCGGAGCGGCTGACGAAGATCACGTGCGTAGAAAAGCCTGTGACTCCCGCCAGCTTCTGCCAGTCGATGTCGGCAGAGAACGCGATCTGGTTGGCCGCGGTTGCGCCTTGCTGATTCCCGCCGGAGTTGCCGGCGAATTCGGTGATGGCGCCGAGCTGCAGGTAGATGCCGCGGCTTTCCAGATTCGGTCGAAGACCGCCCCAATCGCCAAGCAAGTGCTCGGCGGGCGGGGGAGTGAACGCGGGGACGTTGGGGTCCAAGGCCTGCGAGAAAAACCCAAGACCAGAAGCACTGCCCGGGGTCTGGGCTGCCGCGGTCAATGACGCGGCAGACCAGATCAGCAGCGCGAGCGCAAGCGAGCGTGTCACAGCGGCCGTGCCTGCGCCGACGGTAAGTTCTGGGATGTTCCGGCATCCAATGCCGCCTCGATTTGCTCCAGGCTGCGGCCCTTCGTCTCGGGCACCGTCGTGGCCACGAACGCCAGCGCGACCAGGCTGAGCACCCCATAGATCAAGAAGGCGCCGGTACTGCCCAACGCGCCCACCAGGTTGAGAAACGTTGCTGAAACGATCAGGTTGAATCCCCAGTTGGCAACGGTGGCGAGGCTCATCGCCCGGCCGCGCAGTGCCAACGGGAAGATCTCCGCGATCAGCAGCCAGAATACCGGCCCCAGCCCGATGGCGAAGAAGCCGACATAGGCAGCAACGGAGATGACGGCGATCCAGGCCAACTCCCCCGATGTGCCGGCAAAGAAAGCGCCCGATAACACAAATAGCGTGACCGCCATCCCACCGAGGCTCCAATAGAGGAGCTGCCGCCGGCCGAGGCGGTCGATCAGCCGAATCGACACAACGGTCATGATCACGTTGACCGCGCCGACACCAGCGGTTGCCAGGATGGACGTCGCAGCAGAAGACAGGCCCGCCGACTGGAAAATGATGGGCGCGAAATAGATGACGGTGTTGATCCCTGTGATCTGCTGGAACATCGCCAGGCCCACACCGATGATCAGCGGCCGACGCAGCCGCGGCGCCAGCAGCTCCCACGCGCTGGTCAGCTTGCGGTCTTCGCGCGCGATGTCCTGACGAAGCGTGGCCAGCTCGTGCGACACGTTCGCAGCGCCACGAAGGCGCTGGAGCACGCTCTGCGCATCAGGCACCCGGCCGTGTCCCGCAAGCCAACGTGGACTTTCGGGTAGAACCAGCATGCCGGCGGATAGCACGATGCCTGGTACTGCGCCGAGCGCCAGCATCCAGCGCCACCCCCCGGTTGCGCTAGCGAGCGCGTAGCCCACGAGATAGGACAGCAAGATGCCTGCTGTGATACAAAGCTGGTTCAGCGATACGATCGCACCGCGATCACGCGCCGGCGAGATTTCCGCAAGGTAGAGCGGTGTCAGCATCGATGCGACGCCGATTGCCAGGCCGACGAAGAAGCGGCCGATCACCAGAACGACGACACTCTGCGCGACGGCCGAGATGATCGCGCCGGCGATGAACAACAGACCGGCACCCAGGATGACGCGGCGGCGGCCGGCACGATCCGACAGATACCCGACCAACGCCGCACCAATGGCCGCACCCGCTAGCGCGATCGACACCACGACACCTTGCATAGTCGGCGACAGCGACATCACATGACGGATGAAGATCAGCGCGCCAGAAATCACACCAGTGTCGTAACCGAACAGCAGGCCGCCCAGTGCAGCGACGGAGGCGATGAGATAAAAGGTCATGCTGCTCCCTCGAGTGTTGGGGTTCGGCAGGCCCGAACCCTTATGACGCAGGCGCATCACATAGGCGGTTGAGAAACGGCTTGATTGTCTGACCACGCGACGCATTGCACGCAACGGTGGTAGATATAGCCAGCCGACCGGCAGGTGCTCCGGAAGCGTAATCGCGGTTCGTCGCACATAACGGATTCAGATCCTTCCCGTCGAACAAGGCGCCGAACTCGCGATTGGAATTCGCCGTTGAAATTGCGCGACTAATGTCGCGCGTTGGAGAGGAAACTCTCGCCGAACCAGGGGAAAAGGCGGCGACAGAGCATGCGACAGATCTTGCCTGGCGGTGCTTCCATGATCCTGCCCGAATTTGTCTGTTCGTGTTCAATTCCGTGGGGCGCTGGACGCACGCAAAACACGCAATAAACAGACCGTCGTGGTCTGGCCTTGGCACTTTGGTCGGTTGTTGAACTGTGCCACGAAGCAGCGGCGAGAGGGATCGTCGCGAGGATTGGCGGGACCACGCTGTCACTCGGGCTTGGCCCGGGCGCATTGCGTCCCTGACGACATCGCCGTTGAATCTGTCGGCGTGACCCACAGTTTGCCCGCAAGGCCGGCTGGGTCATCGATCCACACAGTTGGCCACTGACCAATGCGTCGTCGGGGAATTCGCTGAGCAATCGCCTACGGTCTAAGGCGGCGGTCGCTTCGAGGAAGGCTGCTATCGTGGTCGAAGTGCCAGGGCCTTCAGGAGGTCCCGGAAGGTCGTTATGAAAGAAGACCCCGGAGGCACGAATCACCGAGGACTACCCTCTGCTGGCCGCGACGGAGCCCCGTGGCGGGTTGAGTGCAGCAAAGAGAGCAAAAGGCAGGCACCGAACGCGTCGCCCCAACGGGCGTACAGCGAGACCGTTCACCAGTGACCGCAGACCGGAGCATCCATCGCATGAGGACTGGGGAGCGCTCGGGATGGCTGCATCGCAGGCGCGTCTTCGTTGGCGTTCAATGATGGCGGGGGTCAGCTTAATGAATGTCACGGGTCCGTCGCGGCTTCGTGTGCAGGCGCCGATCCACGCGAGTTGGAGGCCCCGGCCGATCGCGTCCTGGCGTATGCACGGGCTGGGCGGTTCGGCCGCCGGCGCTGGTGTTCGCGCTTGCGTGCTGCAAATTCCCGGCTTCGTCTCGCTGCTGCCGCCACGGATCACGCTGGACTGGGTAACGGCATCATCGGCGTCGCCGGCGGTGAGGCGTCGCACTGTGTGGATGCCCGCCACGGCCGGGCGACGATGGAAATGGTGTGCGAGGACGGTCCGACCGGATCTTTCGTGCTCCGCGCCGGGACGATTGGGTCAGTCCGAACGGAGCATGGCACCGCTCTAATCGTTTTATATCAGTAACGGAACTGGTTGCGCCGCCGTTTCCGGGCAGGATGATCGCACTCGCTATCGACGTCCCGCGAACGCTAGAGCGCAAGGCGACGACAAGCGGGAAGAAGGAAATCGAAGAGAGAGCCCCGAGCGTCGTCGATCTCACCACGGAATTTGCCAAGCCGACCACGTCCCGCGGACCCACTCTGCGGTCGACGATGCTGGGCCAACCGGACGGCAGCGCGCGGCTGGCTGGCTACCGCGGCCACGGAGCTTCTTACCACGACGTTCGCCGGAAACGGTCACAGAGGGTATCGCATCGCCGCGGCGAGGCGTTGATCCAGGTGCTCGATGGCTCGGCGATGCCAGAGATCGCGAGCGATGTCCGACCGCTATCATTTCCCTTGCCCGCCGCAATGCTGGCGGTCATTGCACGAGCGGTGCGGCAGAGCTTACGCTTCGCCGACGGTGTCATGCCGATGATCGCGACGCCATTTCGCGGTGCCGTCCTTGAGCTGGAGTCCGATGACCGGAGGACAGTTGCACGACTTTCCGCATGGGCGAGGCGAGTGATCGTTGCGGCGCCACGACTGATCGCCGTCAAGCGTGGCCACCGGCAGGTAAACATTGACCGGCCAGCGGCCCGCCGCTATCCCCGCCCGCCTTGAACAAGCGGGGAAGGGGAGGTCATGGCTGTTCGCGCTGTCGAAAAGAGTGATAGCAAGACAGGCGGCATTGCCGCCGATCGGCTGCGCAGCCTGGTCGACCGCATCGAGCGTCTGGATGAGGAACGCAAGGCACTCGGCAATGACATCAAGGATATCTATGCGGAGGCAAAATCCGCGGGATTTGACGTGAAGGTGCTGCGCCAGCTGATCCGCATCCGCAAGCAGGAGGCCGCGGAAGTCGAAGAGCAAGAGACGCTACTCGATTTGTACCGACGCGCGCTTGGAATGTAGGTAGGCCGCCCCCGCGCCGCAGGAGGCGTTGAACCGTAAAGCGGATCAATGCGCGGAGGGTAACGACCCAGGTGACGGTGCGACGCGCAATTGGCACGCGAGAAGGGGCCGGCAGCTTCAACGCTTCGTTTGATTCGCTTCACGACCCAACGGACCTCTCCCCCGGAGCGGGCAAGATCAGGGCGTGTCGCCAACTGAGCCGGTCGGCACCGGCAGTGAGGGCCTCATCGCCCAACGCCCGTCCTCCCGCCCGAGGATTGCGGAACGTGACGATGCCTCCGGGATGCGAAGCCTGCACTGTTGGTCAGCGGGCAATTCTTGTCGGTGGGTCACGATGAGCCCGCATGCCGGCACGTGAGGAGCAGGATCCGGCCCCGGATCCGTCGCCGGTCATGAACAGTCTGGCGTACCGCTGGTCCGCCCGTATTCCCTATCGGCCAGACAGTGATACTTCTCGTCTTCCTGTGCGAAATGCAGACGCAGGATTGCATCGAGTGCGTACACCAACAGACGGAAGTCGTTCATGGAGGCCTCGTCCGCCCCTCCTTGCGGCAAATCCGCAACCATCCGTCCGAGCACTGTTCAGAGTTGCCGCACGTCGCGGTGCGCATCGGTGGCGTGACGGTGCCATGAGTGCGGTCATTCTGCGGCGCGGCGAGCCGGAGCGGTTTCCGCACGGTTTCATTTCGGCGTGCTGCATCCACTGTTATGGAGGGTCGGTCAGGGTCTCCCTGGACGCACAGTCCGCCAGGGTGAATGCATCGAGACTTTCGTAGAAGCGATCCCGCGCGGCCCCCAGCATGGTGCGCAGCCGACATGCCGGCAGCATCGGACAGGCACTGTCATCCGGGCGAAAGCACTCGACCATGGGTTGGTCAGCTTCGAGTTGGCGCAATAGCGAGCCAAGCCGTACGGTCTGCGGAGACACGGCTAGCGTCACACCGCCTCCGGTGCCCCGCGCGGTGCGCGTAATACCCAGCGCGGTGAGTTCCTGCACGATCTTGTGCAGGTGGTTGCGCGACAACCCACCCAGTGCGCGCGCCAGGCGATCGACGCTGACGCGCGCGTCGTCGGGCGCCGAGGCGAGCAGCATCAGCACGCGCAGGGCGTAATCGGTCGAAGCCAGCAGGCGCATGGGATCTCCTCAAATTGGTATTGACAATACCACAACTCGGGCGCACCTTAACTGGTATCTGAAATACCAGTTCAGGCCGAACGTCGGACCGCAACACGGAGTGCCTGTGATGACCCAAGTCGTGGCCAGCCAAGCCGGGTTCGCGACGCGCACCCTGGCGGACATCGCCGCAACGCTTCCTGGCGCAACCGACATATTCCGCCGCCGCAAGCTGGATTTTTGCTGTGGCGGCCAGGTGCCATTGAGACAGGCCGCGGCCGCGCATGGCCTCGCTGTGGACGAACTAGAGGCCGAACTGGCGGCAGCTGCCGCCCAGGGCCTGCCGGTGGAACGTCCGGAAGGCACCGCGGCACTCATCGACCTGATCGAGACGCGCTATCACGCCACGCACCGGCGTGAACTGCCGGAGCTGATCCGGCTCGCCCGGCGCGTCGAGGCCGTCCACAATGACCACAACGCGGCGCCGCGCGGGATCACCGCATTGCTGGAACGCATGAGCGGAGAGCTGGAAGTCCATATGAAGAAGGAGGAGCTCATTCTCTTCCCCATGATGCGCCGCGGCGGGCATCCAATGATCGCGCAGCCGATCGCCGTGATGCTGGCAGAACATGACGATCACGGTGTGCATCTGCGCGAATTGGAAGCACTGACCAACGATTTTGCCACGCCGGGGGATGCATGCCCGAGCTGGCGCGCGCTCTACGTCGGGACAAACAAGCTGGTTGATGACCTGATGGAGCACATCCACACCGAGAACAACGTTCTGTTCCCGCGTTTCCTGGCGACTTCCGCGGGTCTGTGATGACCGACATCGCGTTAGCGCTGGCAGTGCATGTTGTCGCGGTCGTTCTGTGGATCGGTGGCGTGGGAGTCGTCGCCACGGTGTTGATGCCGGAGATTGGCCGTTCACGTCCGCCGGGCGAACGATTCGCTGCCTTCCATGCGCTGGAAAAGCGCTTCGCCCGTCAGTCGCGGATCACCACGCTGTTGGCTGGTGCAAGTGGCCTCTACATGACCTGGCGGCTGCACGCCTGGAGCTGGTTCGCCTCGGTGGCAACCTGGTGGATGCCGGCAATGGCACTCATCTGGCTGATCTTCACGCTGATGCTGTTCCTGATTGAGCCGTTGTTCCTAGACCGCTGGTTGGGGCGGCGTGCCGCGTCGAGACCCGCCGCGACATTCCAATGGTTTCAGCGGCTGCACCACGTGCTGCTTGGCCTGAGCCTCTTGACCATTGCGGGTGCGGTCGCCGGCCTCCACGGCGTGGACCTGTTCCACTGGTGAATGCTCTTGTGGTGTGTGTTGGCGACCAGACAGCCGCCCGCAGAGTCGTCAACCACTCGACCGCCCAGGGGGCCCCACCCCGGCCAGATTCTCATCCTGATTGACGCTGCGTTCTCAGGTTGATTGCCGTGCGACAAAGCAGGACCGCATCATGGCCGGATCGGCGCTCCCCAGCGACCGAACCACATCCGAGGGGCGGGACCACATAGCGGCGTCCGATGACATGCGTCTCGCTGTCTATGAGTGGGGCAATCCAACTCGACCGGAGGTACTGCTCATTCACGGTTTCTCGCAGTTCCATTTGTGCTTCGCGCCGCAGATCGCCAGCCACCTTGTCCCCGACTTTCGCATCGTCGCATATGACCAGCGCTGCCACGGAGGCTCTCAGCAACCGGTCGATCCCAGGGCGTATGACACGCCGGACGTGTGGGCGAGGGGCCTTGCCGCTGTGACCGCGACGAAGCGCCTGCGCCGGCGGGTGCTGGTGGGATGGACGATGAGCAGACGGGTGATCCGTCCCGACCATGTTCGCGCACCTTCGCGAGCGTTCGTCTGATTTGTATAAAGCCCAGATCACAGCTGGCCGATGAGGTGCCCGAGCTGAGTGATGAATGACTGCACGCACTGACTATGCGGCACAGCAACGGCGTAGCAGCCGGCGCGGAGAATGGCGCTCGAAGTTCCGCTCCGGCCGCCGGTGACGGCTGCGCCCATAACCGCCATCCAGTCCGACAATCACCGCGGGAGTGATCGCATCGGGTTCAAGTGGCGGCGCATCTGCAACGGTCAGCGTCGCCACCATAGCGCCGACGCGCATGGTGCGATTCCGTACCGTCCCGGCATTCGCCGCGCCACCGACCGGGAGAAGTTCGATAGCGGCGCAGGGTCGCGCCGGGTCATGCCCCCAGGGGAGACCCAGCCGCGCAGGTGCCCACCAATGAGACTGGCCCAACGCAGTCAGCGCGACACCAGCGTAAGGCCCACCTCCTCTGCGGTCAGCCCGACAAACGGCCTCTCGAGCCCGGCAACTTCAATGGTCTGCACCTCTTCCCGGCCACTTTTGGCCTCGAGCTTGACCACCCGCTCCATGACCGTTCCCGTCTGGCTGAAAGGGCCGATCTTCCAGATGTGGCGCCGCGCAGACCAGGATTTTTTCACTCCTGAAATACAGTCTGCCAAAACCTCGCGGAATCCAGCCGTTGTCGAGTCTCAGACTTCAGCGGCGCGCGACAATGGCCACACGGCGTGGCTGATGATCTCGGCGGGAACCCGACGGCGGTAGGACGGGTCAGATGGCGCCTCTGCCCACGTATCGTTCCCGTCGGGAGGTGAGCCTGCCGTCGATCGTCAACCTACCACGTGGGGGCGACCAAATAGTGCCAGGCGCGCGTGTCCTTTTGGAGTGCGATGCTCGTGAACAACTCAGGCGAGATGGCCGCCGATCTTCCTCCAAGCATCGATGCCGCCTTGCATGTGACGCGCCGAGGTGATGCCTGCGTCCTGCGCCGCCTGTACCGCCATCGCTGAACGCTCACCGAACGCACAGTAGAACAGCAAGGGTTTGCCGGTCGCCTGCGCCAGTTCATGCAACAAACCGCACGCACCGATGTTCTCTTGTAGCTCCCGATATGGCGCGTGCAGCGATCCCAGAATGTGGCCGTGCCGCTCGCGCTCTGCAGTCTCGCGCAAGTCGATCAGTACCACATCGGATCGCCCAACCCGGTCCATCGCCTCCTGTGCAGAAAACGCCCAGCCGCGGCGCGCAACCTCGTCCTGGTGCAGGCCCTGGCGCATGTTCGCGGGCACCGCGACGTCCATCATCTTCGGACTGGCCAGATTGAGGCCGTTCATCAGCACGACATATTCGTCGGCCGACTTTACCTGCAACCGTGGATTGAACGCCTTCTCCTCGCCGATAGTGCTGACCGTGTCGCCCTTGTAGTCGTGTGCGGGGAACACCAACGTCTCATCGGGCAATCGCAACAGCCGGCCGAACAGCGACTCGTACTGCGCGCGCGGATCGCCGTTCTGAAAATCCGTGCGACCGGTGCCACGAATCATCAGCGTGTCGCCAGTGAATACGCGGTCCTGCATCAGGAAGCAGTAGGAATCGTCCGTGTGGCCGGGCGTGTAGATCACATCCATGCTCACGCCCTCGATCTGAAGCCGGTCGCTGTCTGCGATACGCATTGACACCACGTCGACATTGCTCTGCTCACCCATCACGGTGATGCACTGGGTACGATCGCGCAGCGCACCAAGGCCGGTGATGTGATCGGCGTGCAGATGTGTATCCACCGCCTTGGCCAGACGCAGATCCAGCTCGCGCATCAACTGCAGATATCGATCGACCTTCTCCAGAACGGGATCGATGATAAGCGCCTCACCGCCGCGACGGCTGGCGATGACGTAAGAGTAGGTGCAGGAAACCGGTTCGAAGAGCTGACGAAAAATCATGGCTCGCCTCCCAGCAACCAGGAACCCGGGCGACGTCATCGCCCCGGTTTCGGTGGCCTAGTCCTGTGGTTGCGCGACAACGCGCAGATATGGCTTTAGCGTCTGCCACCCGCTCGGGTATTTCGCCGCCGCCTGTTCATTCGTCACCGCCGGCGGAATGATCACGTCATCGCCGGGCCGCCAGTTCACCGGCGTCGCCACCGAGTGCCTCGCGGTCAACTGGCACGAGTCGAGCAACCGCAGCACTTCATCGAAGTTACGCCCGGTGGTCATCGGGTAGGTCAGCATCGCCTTGATCTTCTTGTCCGGCCCGATGACGAACACCGACCGCACCGTGGCATTGTCCGCGGCGCTACGGCCCTCCGAGCTCGTGCCGGCACCCTCGGGGAGCATGTCGTACGCCATAGCCACCTTGAGTTCGGTGTCGCCAATCATTGGGTAGCTGACGGCGTGACCCTGCGTTTCCTCGATGTCCTTCGCCCAACGCGCGTGATTGTCCACCGGATCGACGCTTAGACCGATGATCTTGGCGTTGCGCTTGTCGAACTCTGGCTTCAGGCCGGCCATGTAGCCCAGTTCGGTGGTGCAGACCGGCGTGAAGTCCTTGGGATGGGAGAACAGGATCGCCCAGCCGCTGCCGATCCAGGAGTGGAAGTCAATCGTGCCCTGGGTCGTGTTGGCCGTGAAGTTCGGCGCTTCGGCGTTGATACGAAGTGACATTTGCTTTGACTCCTCCTGCGGTTACACCGCTTCCGATGGTCGGCCGATTGCATTGACGGGCCCCGCGTCCGGGTGGGCGGCTTGCGGAACCGGGTCGTTTCCCGCAACGATTGGAGCCGGTGGCTGTGGCCTCGAGCGTTCCCAGGGCGTGGCCTGCAGCGTGAAAAATTCGAGTGGGGCCAAGAAAGCGCATCCTGAACGAAACGGCGTCACCATGAATACCTCACCACCCCCGGTCTTTAGGCTGTCGCTTCTGGGCGGCTTTGCCCTCATGGGGCCCGACGGACCTGTGGACCTGCCGAGCAGGAAGCTCGCCGGCCTGCTCGCTTACCTTGCCCTGGCAGGGCCGGACCCACAGTCGCGCGAACGGCTTGTAACTCTTTTCTGGGGATCGCATTTCGAATCCCAGGCGCGCCAGAACCTGCGCAAAGCACTATCTCGATTACGCCACATTCTCGGCCAGGACGCGCTGATCAGCGTCCGGGAGGCGATCTCACTGGCACCCGGCTTAGTCGATTGCGATGTGGTCCGGTTGCAAAGCCTGATCCGCGATGCCAGCCGCGCGTCACTCGCCAAGGCCGCATTGCTGTACAAGGGGCCCCTGCTGTCCGATATCAGTATTAGGGAAAACGCCTGGACCGAGTGGCTGGTCGTTCAACGCCGACATGTCGAAAACTTGGCGCTCGACAGCATGGTCACTCTCGGCGAGCAGGAACTTCGGGCGGGGAACTACGAACAGGCACTGGAAGCGGCGAGTCGCGCCGTCGCAGTCAATGACCTGCGTGAAGACGCACACCGCGTGATCGTACAGGCGCTCGCTGCCAATGGACGCAAGGCCGAAGCACTCAAGCACTTCCAGGATCTTGTTGCTCTCCTCAAGCGCGAGCTCAATACCGAACCGGATACGGCAACCAAGGCGCTCATCGGCGCGCTTGGCTCGCAGCCGCCGGCCAGATCGCACATCATCGATGAGATCGCCAAGCCGACACCGCTAGATGCCGATCACGCGCCGCCGTCCGTTGCCGATGTAGCGAGTCATCCCCGGGATGAGAGTATCAGTGAGAGCCACACATCCCGGAGCGATGGGGCAACCCTTGCCGCGCCAATCGGCTTTGGACCCGAGCGGCGCCAGTTGACGGTCATGGTTTGCAGTATGGTCGGTTTAGCGACGCTTTCCGCAGCACTTGACCCCGAAGACATGAGTGACCGAATCGCTCTGTTTCACAAGACGGTCACCGATGTTGCGGAGCGTTTCGACGGATTTGTTGCCCAGTACTTGAGTGAAGGTGTGGTCATTTATTTCGGGTACCCGTCCGCTCATGAGCATGACGCGGAGCAGGCCGTACGCGCTGGCCTCGCTATCATCGATACAATCCAGAAGCTTAGGACGTTTGGTGACGCGCCCCTTCAGGCGCGCGCAGGCATTGCCACCGGCCAGGTTGTCGTCGGCGAACAGGCAGGAACCACCAACGTACGACAGCGCGTGGCGATCGGCGAGGCACCAAACCTGGCCGCGCAGCTACAGGCCGCGGCCGCGCCCGGCCAGGTCGTTATCGCGGCCAGCACGCGGCGCCTGGTGGGCCGGATGTTTGACTGCCGTACCCTCGGTCGCGATGAGCTGAGAGGCCTATTAGAGCCAGCGGAAGCCTGGCAGGTACGAAGTGAGGCGGCCGGTGTCAGCCGCTTCGACGCGCGGCGCGCCGGTGAGCTGTCCCCCCTCGTTGGCCGAGTGGAGGAGACGGAGCTACTGCTGCGCCGTTGGGACCAGGCCAAGCTCGGAGAGGGCCGCGTGGTCCTAGTTTCGGGCGAGCCGGGGATCGGGAAGTCGCGTCTTGCAGAGAGTCTGCTGCACAGTCTCGCGGACGAGCCACATGCTCGCTTCCGGTATTTCTGCTCGCCTCACCACACGCACAGCCCGCTTTATCCTTTCATCGTGCAACTCGAGCGAGCGGCGAACTTCAAGCCTGGCGAAAGCGCGGACGTGAGGCTCGACAAGCTCGAGGCGTTGCTTACGCCGACGGCGAGAAACGTGCCACAGGATCTCGCGTTGATCGCCGAGCTGTTGGGGGTGCCGCTGCACGGCCGCTACCCGCTGGTGGATACCAGTCCGCACCAGAAACGAGAGATGACTCTTGCGGCTCTGCTTGACCAGATCGAGGGCGCGACGGCGCGGAGTCCAGTCCTCATCGTGGTTGAGGACATCCATTGGATCGACCCGACGTCGCTCGACCTGCTCGATCGAATCATTGCTCGTGCTGGCGATCGACCGGTGCTGGTGATCGTGACGTTCCGGGCGGAGCTGCAGCCAACCTGGGTTGGCGAGCCGAATGTTACGATGCTGCCATTGAGCCGCCTCGGTCGTCGCGACAGTGCTGCCATCATTGGCGGTGTCGCCAGGGGCCTGGCAATGCCCCAGGCCGTTGTCGAGCAGGTGCTTGCGCACACGGATGGTGTGCCGCTGTTCATCGAAGAGCTGACGAGCGCGCTGCTAGAGGCTGGCGTGCTGCGCGAGACAACCGATGGGTACGTACTCGATGGGCCGCTTCCACCACTCGCCATTCCAACGACGCTACAAGCGTCTCTGGTGGCTCGCCTCGATC
>JASHQG010000339.1 GCA_030037665.1 Acetobacteraceae bacterium | reverse complement strand
CGGGGTTGCGGTGCGCATCCGACATCGTGGGCATGGCGAGCCGCATGCGGCACGTATGAGGTCGTCGGCTTCATAGAGTCTGGCCAAGATCGCAAGCTGGCGGACCATGCAACCGCAGGCGAACAGAACGCCCGGGGCGCATCCCGGAGCGAAAGCCGCGCGGCTTTGCCAACGCCTTGCGACCTCGCGCACCACCGGCGGCTACCCGGTCTGGTGTCGTGTTGCCACTAAGACTGGCGGAAACCGACGACCTCATGCGAAACCGAGGGTTCTTCCAGCCTGGCGATCTCTTCGGCTGAGAGTGCGACGTCTGCCAACGGTATTGCGTCATCGACGTGGTGCAGCTTGATTGCACCAACAATCGGCACTGTGACCACGGCTTCGATAGGACCCGACCAAGCGCCACCTGGGCACGAGGTATACCGCGTGTCCTGGCAACCTCGATAAGACAGTCACGCCCGCCCTGTCAGCTTCATGTGTCATCGAGCACAATCGCACCATCGCCTCGGCGGTCTCGGTGCGGACGCTGGTCACATCCCCAGTCGAGGGTCAGCTTGCCCGGTGGCTGTCGGCTCCATGGAATGACACCGATGATTTCCGCGGCGCAGAGCGGCAGCATCGCGCGCCCGTGGGTCAATCCCGCCGGAATGGCGACGGTGAAGCGAGAAATGCGGCAAACTCGTCGGCATAGTCGGCATGCCAGCGCGACAGCGCCGGGCGGTTGCGGATGAGGTCCTCCGCCGCCCAAAGAATGCGGCGGTTATCGACGTCGCTCGTTACATCGTTATCGGGACAGATGATGTAGAAATCGCCGTTATGTATCCGCTGGAACAATACGTCGATCACCTGATCCGGTGTCCACGATCCCTCCGGCTTCTCGCTGCGGCCGTGCGCGGTCATGGCGGTGAAAGTCGAGCCGGGAACCAGCAGATGAGCGGTAACGCGGCATCCTTCGATGGCGCGCAGCGAGTGCGCCAGACCTTCGGTCAGCACTTTCACCCCGGCCTTGCTGACGTTATAGGCCGTGTCACCCGGCGGGCAGGTGATGCCCTGTTTTGAGCCAGTATTGATGATTGCGCACGGCGTCTCCTGCTCGACCATCGCCTGGGTGAACGCATGAACGCCATTTATGACACCCCACAAGTTGACGCCCAGCACGCGCTGCCAGCGTTCGTAATGGTTCCATGGGCCTCCGCCCGGCGATGTGCCGGCATTGTTCATCAATACGGCGACCTCGCCGAATTCTGCATAGGCACGCTGCTTGAGGTGCTCCACATCCTCCATCCTGCTGACATCCGTTGGCACGCTGATGACAGCGGCGCCCGACAATTCGGCGCTCGCCATGTCGAGTGCATCCTGGCGCAGGTCGGCGAGGCACAGCTTCATGCCGAGCGCGGCGAAACGCCTGGCCGCAGCGAGACCGATGCCGCTTGCACCGCCGGTGATGACCGCAACCCTGCCAGCATTCAATGCGGGATGACGCATCGTATTCCCTTTCCTTGAGCGACGCCTGATCGGTCTTGCCAGTCCAGTATAGCGCTCGATCCGCGCAGGCGAGGCCCGATTTCCCTGACGGATCACCGCCAACCCACATGCGCTATCGTATCAATGGCACTGCGATGGCGTTCAGCCCGGGCTGATAGCGCCGGTCGGCGCCGCCATGAGCCGACGCCCTGAGCAGTCCATTCATGGTTTGCGCGCATGATCTCATCCAGCCGTCCGCCCGGCATGAAGCCTGCCAGACCGGGTGGCCATGCAACGCCTGGGAGCCATCGAGGACAAGGCTCGCCTTCACCGATCACATGCCGACGAGCAATCGCGCCCTCTAGATCGGCGGAGCATAGCCGGCCTCCTCGTCACCAACGTCTTTTGCCGGAATCTGCCCCGATGCCTGCTCTATCTTCATGCCGATGATGGTCGTGGTTTTCATGCAAAGTTCTGTGCTTGGGCGCAATGTAACCGATAATTCAGGATAGAACCCATCGATCATTCGATCGGCCGCGGCTGACTTCTCGCCGGAATCATCGACGATACGCGTCGTGCCGAGCATTGGGAAAATCCGGACAGGCCAACGGACGATCTCGACTAGGCAAAGGGTGTACGCTATGCTGATCAGCATATAGCGGTCCCTCAGGGGCCAATCGGGAGGAGGCAAAGATGTATCTCAACCGTACGCTCCTTGCCGGCGCCGTTCTCGCTGGGTTGGTGCTGATCAGCGGCGGTGCCGCACGAGCACAAACGAACGTGGTCGTACCGGGCAGCACCGATTTTCCCGAGAGCATCACGTCGACCGCCGATGGGACACTATTCATGAGTTCGATGGCAGGCGGTCGGATCTTCCGCGCCATGCCGGGAGCGGCCGACGCGAGGGAGTGGATCAAGCCCGGCACCAACGGTTTGCTATCGGTGCTCGGCGTGCTCGCGGACGAAAAAACCAACACGCTCTACGCTTGCTCGCCCGATATGAGCTGGGCAGGGATAAAAATTCCTACAGGCCAACCGCCCGGTGCCCTCAAAACCTTTGATCTGAAAACGGGAGCACCGAAGGGGAGTTTTCCATTGCCCGATCCACATCTGCTAGGCCAAACCTCACTCTGTAACGACATCGCAGCCGCGCCCGACGGGTCGGTCTATGTCACCGACTCATTCAACGCTCACATTCTACGACTTAAACCAGGCGCAAAGGAGCTCGAGGTCTGGGCGACGGACGATCGGTGGAAAGTGAAAGGTCCACAATTAGATGGGATCGCCGTGCTCAACGATGGCAACGTTTATGCGAACATTTTCGAGGGCAACGGCCTCTATCGCGTGCAAATCAGGCCAGACGGCAGTTCCGGCACGGTCACGAAGCTCAACACGTCGCTTCCGCTCTATCATTCCGACGGGTTGCGGCCGTACCAAGGCGACAAGCTGCTCATGGTCGAGGGTCAGGGCGTAGGGCGGCTCGACGTGATCACAGTCTCCGGCGACAGTGCGAAAATCGATATCGTGAAGAGCGGGTTTCTGGGTCCC
>JASHQG010000046.1 GCA_030037665.1 Acetobacteraceae bacterium | reverse complement strand
GCTGGCGTGGATCGCCGCCAGGCTCGGTGGCTGGTCCGGCTACACCTCCCGCGGATACAAACCCGCCGGACCCAAAACCATCGCACGCGGTCTCAGGCAGCTCGACCCAATGGTCGCCGGATGGAAGCTCGCAAATCGTTCCGCACTTCTGGGACTCCCGTAGCCCTTCCAGGGAGGGGTCAAGCGTCTTGCTTCTGGGAAGTGTCCATGCTCCAATCTTTCGGTTCTTTGAAAACCGAATCAGTTGCCGGTTGTCGCGGGAAGGCTGCGACGTAAAACTGAATCCGTCGTGCCGATCCGAACGCGGAAAACCAATCGCAATCGGACTGGCAATGTTTACCCCGAAGGACCCTCGTTCGGGATCAGCCTGTGGAGCCCTCTGTGCCAGACAAGGCGATGAAGCAGGAACTCTTGGTCGCGAGGCCGAGAAGCCCCGCCATTCATGGCGGGGAGAAGTCACGCAGGCCGGGTCATTGCCAGTGGCTCGGTGTCGGAGATCGTTGCACACGGCGGGTTGCCGCTGGCGCTGCGCGACGATGCCGCAGCGGTGTTGGTGTGCCGGATCGTGGCGCACGATACCGCACGCGCACTGACGCGTTTGGAAGGTGGCGGCGCCGTCCTATGGGTCCCGCTGCTGGATACGCCGCCCGGAACGGAAATTCGGGCGCGCGTACCGGCACGCGAGGTGATCCTCGCCGGAGAAGCGCCAGAATCGATCAGCCTGCACAACATCGTGCCGGGTGAGGTGCGCCGCATCACCGGCGATCCGGCGAAACGCTCGGTACTGGTGGAGATCGGCCTGCCAAGCGGCACGTTGATTTCCCGCGTCACACCTGACGCCATTGTGCGTCTGGCACTGGCGCCGGGCCGCCCGGTCCTGGCACTGATCAAGTCCACATCGATCGAGGTGCTGGCGGCATAGGCCGTCCGGGTTGCGGTTTGTCGCTATATCCTATTGGATATGGCGTTGCTCATCGAAGGCCCAATCCCTGATGAACCTGCCGTTCGACCCGACGTTCCTGACAAACGAGAGATTTGCTGTCGGCCAGCCGGTTTCGCGCAAGGAGGACCCGGCCCTCTTGCGCGGCCAAGGCCGCTACACCGACGATCTGAACCTGCCCGGCCAGCTCTTTGGTGTGATGGTGCGCAGCTCAATTGCGCATGGCAGGCTGCGCTCGATCGACACGGCAGCGGCGCGTGATGTCCCCGGCGTCCACCTGATCGTTACGGCGGCCGATCTTGATGCCGCAGGGATCAAGAACATGCCGGCCGCAGCGGGGAAAAATCGCGACGGCACGCCGACACCGCGTCCGCCGCAAAGGCCATTGGCAAGCGACCGTGTGCGCTATGTCGGTGAGCCCATTGCGATGGTGGTAGCCGAGACAATCCAGCAGGCAAAGGACGCCGCTGAATCGGTCTTTACCGACATCGATCCGATGCCGGCGGTGACAGGCGCAAGCAGCGCGGCGGCATCCGATGCGCCGCAGTTGCACGCGGAGGCGCCGGGCAATGTCTGCTTGGAGTTCCAGTTCGGCAACGTCGAGCAGGTTGCTGCGGCTTTCGGGCGCGCGGCCCACGTCACGAGACTGTCACTGCGCAACAACCGGGTTGTCGTCTGTCCGATGGAGCCGCGCTCCGCCATTGGCGAGTACGACCCGGAGGCGGATCGTCTGATACTTCGTCTCGGCTGCCAGGGTGTGTTCGGACAGCGCAACTTGCTCAGCGCTATCCTCGGCGTCCCGGTGGAGAAGCTGCGGATCCTGACCGGCAACGTCGGCGGATCGTTCGGCATGAAGGCGTCGGCCTATCCGGAATACGTCTGCCTGCTCCACGCCGCGCGCACCTTGGGACGGCCGGTGAAGTGGACCGACGAACGTTCGGAGAGCTTCCTGTCCGATAGCCACGGCCGCGACCACGAGATGACCGCGGAACTGGCGCTTGATGCTGACGGCGTGTTTCTGGCATTGCGCGTGATGGGTTTTGGCAATCTGGGCGCTTGGCTGAGCAACGCCACGACGATCCCGCCGACGGTCAACACGGTGAAGAACATCATCGGCGTCTACGCGACGCCGCTGATCGAGGTATCGTCCAAGTGCGTGTTCACCAATACGACACCAGTAGGCGCGTATCGGGGTGCAGGGCGGCCAGAAGGCAATTACTACATGGAGCGGCTCGTCGACACCGCGGCGCGCGAGATGGGGATCGACCGCGTTGAGCTGCGCCGGCGCAATCACATCCAGCCCGAACAGATGCCGTACCGTGCTCCATCCGGCATGCTCTACGACAGCGGCGAATTTCCGACGGTCATGGACAAGGCGCTGGCCGCCGCTGACTGGGACGGCTACGCCGCGCGACAGGCCGAGAGCCACGCGCGCGGCAAGATACGCGGACGCGGCATTGGCCACTACCTTGAGGTGACGGCGGACGCCGGTAACGAGATGGGTGGCATTCGTTTCGAGCCGGATGGGTCGGTCACCATCATCACCGGCACATTGGACTACGGCCAAGGTCACGCATCGCCCTTCGCACAGGTCTTGTCGCAGCGTTTGGGAGTGCCATTTCAGAGGATCAAGCTGCTGCAAGGTGACTCCGACGAATTGATCGCCGGCGGCGGTACGGGCGGCTCGCGCTCCATGATGCAGAGCGGCGGTGCCATCGCGGCCGCGAGCGATCTGGTGATCGAGCAAGGCAAGCAGGCGGCGGCGCATTTTCTGGAAGCCGCGGCCGCTGATGTGGAATTCATTCGTGGCCGGTTCACCATCGCGGGCACCGATCTCGGAATTCACATCATGGACCTGGCAGAACGGCTGCGCCTGGCAAATGAGTTGCCGGCGGGGGTACCGCGCACCTTAGATGTCAGCCATGTCTTCAAGGGCGTGCCTTCAGCATTCCCCAATGGTTGCCATATCGCCGAAGTCGAAGTCGACCCGGATACGGGTGCGGTAGAAATCGTTGAATACACAACGGTGAACGACTTCGGGATCCTGGTGAATCCGATGCTGGTGGAAGGCCAGGCCCATGGCGGCATCGCACAAGGCGTTGGCCAGGCGCTGATGGAGCGCGTCGTTTACGACGAGGACGGCCAGATGCTGACTGGCTCTTATATGGACTACGGGCTACCGCGCGCAGCGGATCTGCCGGCACTCGGCTTCGAAAGTCATCCGGTACCGGCGCGCACCAATGCTTTGGGCGCCAAGGGGTGTGGCGAAGCGGGGTGCGCCGGCTCGTTGCCCGCGGTGATGAACGCACTGGTTGATGCACTGTCGGAGTTCGGTATCACCCACATCGACATGCCGGCGACGCCACAGCGCGTTTGGCAGGCAATTCAGGCAGCGCGCAGCGCCAGCTGAGCAGGCGCCAGCAGGGGGATGGCGCGGCTCGCCGTCGTACGCTATATCTGTATGGGAATGGCGAGCCGCAGGCAGGAGGAACACCCATGAATGTCGCGCTGCATCCCGTGCCGGTGCCCGATCTCGCCGCCAGGTTCATCGCCAAACCGCTGCAACTGCTGATCGGCGAGGCGTGGGTCGATGCGAAGTCCGGCAAGACCTTCGACGTGTTCGACCCGGCCACGGGGCAGCCGATCGCCAAGGCGGCCGAAGGCGATGCGGCCGATATCGATGCAGCCGTTTCGGCAGCACGACGCGCCTTCGAGTCCGGACCGTGGTCGCGCATGTCGCCGTTGGAACGCAGCAAAATGATCTGGCGCCTCGGCGACGCGCTGGAGGCGAACGCGGAAGAATTCGCGGCGCTGGAAGCGCTCGACAACGGCAAGCCGATCCGCGACGCGCGGGCAGTGGACGTGCCGGGCTCGTACGAGATGTTCCGCTACATGTCCGGCTGGGCGACGAGGCTGAACGGTGAGACCGTGCCGATATCCGCTCCCGGTCACTGGCATGCCTATACACTGCGCGAGCCGGTTGGCGTCGTGGGCCAGATCATCCCCTGGAATTTCCCGCTGATGATGGCGGCCTGGAAGCTCGCCCCCGCACTTGCTGCAGGCTGCACCATCGTGCTGAAGCCGGCCGAGCAAACCCCGCTCTCTGCTGTCCGGCTTGGCCGGCTGATCCAGGAAGTCGGCTTCCCGCCGGGGGTTGTGAACATCGTCACCGGTTTCGGCGAGACCGCCGGTGCTGCACTCGCGGCGCATCCGGACGTCGACAAAGTGGCGTTCACCGGATCGACCGAGGTCGGCAAGCTCATCGTGCAGGCGGCAGCCGGAAACCTGAAGAAGGTTTCGTTGGAGCTCGGCGGAAAATCGCCGGCCATCGTGTTTGCGGATGCCGACATGGATGTCGCGATCCGCGGCACCGCGAGTGCCATCTTCTTCAACATGGGTCAGTGCTGCACCGCCGGTTCCCGCCTGTTCGCACACAAGCGGGTGTTCGACAAACTCATGGACGGCATCGCATCGGAGGCGGAGAAGATCCGCGTCGGCCCGGGCCTTGATCCCGAGACGCAGATGGGTCCGCTGGTATCGCAAGAGCAGTTCACGCGCGTGAC
>JASHQG010000338.1 GCA_030037665.1 Acetobacteraceae bacterium | reverse complement strand
TCGCCAGCTTTGTCGGCGAAGCTATCACGACCCGCGACGACCGGGCCGATGCCACGGAGATTCGTGTCTACCAGGGCAATTGCTTCCTCTGCTGGGCCATTTGCCAGGAACTTGCGGGTGCGACTGTCAGCTTCCAGGACATTGCTCACGCCCGGACTGAGCGAAAGCGCGTGCTGCAATCAACCATCGAGAACCGCCGCTCGCTGATCGACCAGATCCTGGTTCGGCCTGCCGTGCGGCAGCCGCTGCTCGCTCCACCCGCCAAACCGCCGACCGTGACAGGAGCGCCGCCACTGCGGCGATACGAGCATGAATGATGCAGTGGCCTCTTCCCCTGGCTTCCTGGTGACCAAGGAATACCGACGCTTTGAAGAATCCTGCGGAGCTTGCCAGCGCGAGCGGTACATCGGCATCTGCTACGAGCCACCGGGTGCTGGCACGACGTTGTCCGCCCGCCAGTACGCGAAATGGGATCTCCTCGAGGGGCGATCCGCTCTCCACCGGTGAGATCGTACCGATCGAAATCGCCGACTGCCGAAGCGTGCTCTCCACGCCGCCGTCACCAACACGCCCCGTGCCGTGGGCTCCAGCCTCGGCGACGGGCTGATCCTGTTGCGGGGAATGGTCGGGCGGAACCACGGCAGTGCCCGCCCGGACCGCAAGATCGATTTCAGCACCCAGTGCGAGCTGGTGATCGTCGATGAGGCTGACCGGCTCAGGACGCCCAGCCTTGAAGAGTTGCGTGATCTCTATGACCGCCAGGGCAACAGCCGGGTGCTGATCGGCATGCCAGGGCTGGAGAAGCGGCTCACCCGCTATCCCCACCTCTACTCGCGGATCGGTTTCGCTCATGCCTTCCGCTGACTGAGCCAGGATGAGACACGCTTCGTTCTCGAACAACATTGGCAGCAATGGGGCGGCACGGTTCGGAGCGACGAATTCGCGGATCAGGAAACCGTGGCCACCATCATCGCAACCACCGCAGGCAATTTCCGGCTCATCGGTCGGCTCATGGCCCAGGTCCGACGGATCAAGGAGCTCAACCAACTCAACACCGTCGCCCGAGAGGTGCTGGACGCTCCCCAGGATTATTTGGTCATCGGCACCGCCTGACGTGGCCAAATGTCGATCAAACAATCCGGCCAATGACCGGAGAAAGGGACATCTGTCGGCCAGAAAACCTGCTCGTCGCTGCCAGCGTCACTGATCGGCTGACTGGCGGCTTTTTGGGTAATTCAAGGACAACGACCTTTTGTGGATAACACGGTGGATAATATTCCAGACTGTGTGGATAGCATCCGGATAACGCTTCTTTGTGGATAATACTCCGGATAATTACCGAACCTATGGCAGAAGCGGTCTATACATAAGCCACTGGTGGTTGTAGGATGATACACCAAGGGAACAGCTGGCCCGGACCTGATCGCTCAGACTTGTCTTGAGAGGAGGGTTCAATGCGTCTCACGCCAACTCTGTTGGTGGCGGCCACTCTTGCCTGCGGGTCCGGCGTACCGACGGTCATGGCTCGCACGCAGATCACCGGCGCAGGCTCCACCTTCGACTATCCGTTCTTTTCCCGGGCATTTCGCGTCTACAGTGAAACGCACCCTGACCTGGTGGTTAGCTATGACGCGATCGGTAGTGGTGGGGGCATCCAGCAATTCACATCCAAAACCGTCGACTTCAGCGCGAGCGACGTGCCGATGGATGCGAACGAGCTGGCCGAGGCCAAGGACCCCGTTGTTGAGATTCCCGTCGTCTTGGGCGGCGAAGCGATCGCATACGACGTCCCCGGCATTGGCAAGGGTCTCAAGCTAACCCGCGAGATGGTCGCCGATATCTATCTCGGCCAAATAGCAACGTGGAATGATCCGGCGATTACCGCGCTCAATCCCAGCATGAAGCTGCCCTCCATGCCAATCATCGTTGTGCATCGTTCCGACAGCTCGGGCACGACATATATCTTCACGGATTTTCTGAGCCACGTGTCGTCCGCCTGGAAGCAGAAAGTTGGAACCGGCAAGAGTGTGACTTGGCCAGCCCAAACCAGCGCTGGTGGCAAAGGCAATGAGGGGGTGGTCGATTTGATTGGACACCTTCCCGGCGCCATTGGGTACGTCGAGTTGGCCTACGTGCGGCAGAACAATATGACCTACGCTCTGCTGCAGAACAAAGCTGGGAACTACCTGTATCCCAATATAGCGACCATCGCCGCAGCTGCGGCAACGAAACCCAATGTGACTTCCACTGACTTCTCGATCGTCGATGCCGCTGGGCCAGACTGCTATCCGATCAGCGGGTTTTCGTGGGTCGTTCTGTACAAGGCGCCCGACAATGCGCAGCGCGGAGCACTGGTCAAGCAGATCTTGGAGTGGCTGGTGACCGAGGGTCAACCTATCGCGCAGACAGTCGATTATGTTCCCCTGCCGGACCGTGTCCGGCGTGAGGATGCTCAGCTTCTCGATCAGATGCAGGCGAAATAGCGGTGTGCCGAGGCCGGGAGTGTACCCCGGCGGCGGCTTGAGGTGAGTTGGATGTTATGTACCATTTGCTCTCTGCATCGCATGGTCGATGGACGAGGCATATCCAGCGAAACGCCCCCTCCGTCTCAAACGAGGGTGCGTATAGGCGATACGCCTGTCAGTGCGGGGCATCACGCTTGTTGGGATGCCGGCGAAACAGCACGGTGTGCGTATCCTTCGTCTACATTGCTACGTTTGTCCGGCACTGGATTATCCACAGTCACGCTTCACTCCCTGCCAAGTCAAGGAATTCGCCCCAAACACGTTGCTGAGACCCCGCTGAGAGAGAGCGGGAGCGCCCGATGATGCTGCTGGTGACCACGCAACGGTGAGCCACGATACCTGATAGTGCGAACGGAGCCCGGGAACGGCTACATGGCAACTCGAAGCCCACTTCTTGCAGATTGTAATTACGAAACCCCATGTCGTGCTGACCATTACTGCGCAACACGGATTCCGGGATCGAAACTTGGCTCAGAGATGCGGCCAGCGTTTGGATGAGATTAACGCTTAATCAACGATAGTTTCCGATGCCACCACGCAGTTGCTTGGAGTGGTGCATATAGGGCGTCGAATGATGGCCACTGTAGTTCTTCTCGAACTCGCCGGGTATGTCGGTCTGCTTCTGTGGGGGACAAACATGGTCACCACAGGCGTGCAGCGAAGTTTTGGCACGGCCCTGCGTGCGTGGCTGGAACATAGTCTCCAACAACGCTGGCGGGCGTTTATTGCCGGTGTGAGCCTGACCGCTCTACTGCAGAGCAGTACGGCCACAGGTCTCATGGTAACGGCATTCACAGCCAATGGCTTTATAGGCCTTGAGCCGGCTCTCGCCGTCGTGCTTGGTGCCAATGTCGGCACCACGTTGGTCGCCCAAATACTGTCTTTTGACGCTGGGCTGGTGGCGCCGCCTCTCATTCTTGGCGGCGTTCTTACGTTCCGCGGGTTTCAGGATGACCGTATCCGCAACTCAGGTCGGATCGCGGTCGGCGTTGGGCTCATGGTCATGGCCCTGTCTGGGATGGTCCACCAGTTGGCCCTTATCGAACGGGCTCCCATGTTGGCGAGGCTTCTCGGCGCGCTTGCAAACGAGCCCATTCTCGCCCTCTGCGTCTCCGGCCTGCTCACGTGGTGCTGTCACTCCAGCGTTGCTGTCGTCTTGCTGGTCGTGTCACTCGCGAGAACTCATGTTGTTACACCGACTGATGCTCTCGCGCTCGTGTTGGGCGCAAACGTAGGCGCCGCATTGCCTCCGTTGCTGGAAGGGGGCTCACCAATCGCTCGACGGCTTCCGCTCGGAAATCTGCTTATCCGGACTGTGGGTTGCGTGACCGCGCTACCGCTGCTGCCAGTCTACGTCGCGCTGCTTGGCCACCTTGATTCAACGCCATCCAGGCTCGTCGTGAATTTTCACACCGCGTTTAATCTCGCGCTTGCCATATTGTTCATCGGCCCGCTGAGGTGGTTGGCCCGATTGCTTGTGGTGCTGCTGCCAGAGCCTCCTCGGCCGGAGGATGCGGGCAGGCCAGTCTACCTTGAGCCGTGCGCTCTCGAAACGGCGAGCGTTGCATTGGCAAACGCAGCCCGGGAAGCGCTGCGCATGGGCGACATGGTGGAGGTCATGTTGCGTGGTGCGTCGGAGGTTTTTCGACAGAACGACCGTCGACGCGCGGTCGGAGTGTCACAGTCGGACCGTTCCGTTGACAGGCTCGGTGGCGCCATCCGTGGCTACCTCGCTGATTTGGGGAATGCTCGATCGCTCGACGATGAGAAAGACTGCGCTCGGGTCCAGGAGATTCTGTCCGCAGTGATCAATCTCGAGCATGTAGGAGATATTGTGGCCAATAATTTAATGGAATTTGCAGTCAATCGAATCAAGCGCGGCCGATCGTTCTCCGGTGATGAACGCGACATCATCGCTTCAATGCATGCGGCGATACTGGGAAGTTTACGGGTTGGGCTGGCGGTCTTCTTAGCTGGCGACCACGCAGAGGCAACCCGCCTCGTTGCCCGAAAGGTGCTGCTGCGTGCCTTCGAAGCGCGCGCGACGGCTCTCCACGTCCGATTGCTACGGGAAGCGGCGGTGTCGGTTCGGGCTGAAGAAGGGGATAGGGTCGGCATGGTAGCTGAAGAGGGGGGCCAGTTCTTGCGGATCGTTCGCGATCTCCGACGAATCCATTCGCTTATCGCGGCTCTGGCCTACCCGATCTTAGATAAAGCCCGTGGCTTGCCCAGCAGGACGGGTAGCCGACGGCATTCGCTGGACTCCGGAAAAGCTGCCGGAGATCCAGTGGCAACGTGGCGCGGATTGATCGAAAAGGGGCCAGGAGACCAATGGCTGCATCTACCGCCGACGTGCCTGGTGGACTCACTTATCCTGTCTGAACATCAACATCTTGTTCCGGGCCCGACGGTGCACATGGTTGAATCCTTTGGTAGTGCTTTGCCTCCTTGTCAGCCGCCGCCGCTGCTTGCAAACCTGAACGGGTGGCATATCGAGGTGCCGAAAATGCTGCGCGTGATCCGTTCCGCGCAAGACCTCTCGGACGATGAGATCAAGGCCATCCTGGCGATGGAGCGTCCGAGGTATCGGCATTGAGACCGCAGATATGTGCGTCGCACCGGTCAGCATGGTGCGATTGGGAGTCAACCAGCATCTGCTGGCGGAATGTTGGGGGGGCCGCTCCGGCTGGCTGACTACGACGCCGAGGGGCGCATCATCTGACAGGAGAAACAGGCTGTCGTGGGTGGCGGCGGGTCGCGGCCTGAGGGAGCTGCGCGTGGTTTCATGGCCGGATTCTTTAGCGGCTCCAACAGCACTACGGCGGTCGCCAACGCGATGCGGACTTGCCGGCATTCGCCGGTCCCGACCGACCGGGCTTCGGCTGCAGCCGTGCGCCCGCCTACCGCACGCTGCATGGCGGCACGACCGAGGTCGCGCTGCTCCACGACAATAAACTCGGGTACAACGTAAGCGGGTTGATCGACGGAATGCTGGTGACCTTCCTGGTCGATACCGGTGCGGATATGTGCCAGATGCCCGCAGCGGTCTATAGCGACTGGGCAAGGTTACGCGGCGAAGTACCTTGCATCCCGGTTGTCGAACTCCGGTCGCGTTCCTTCCACCACGTCGACA
>JASHQG010000045.1 GCA_030037665.1 Acetobacteraceae bacterium | reverse complement strand
ATCGAGGAGCGTTATGTCGGGGTGCCGCTCGGCGTCGTTGCAGGTTGCGACGCAATCACTTCACCTGTGATATGGCGGCAGCGAGATTTTTTTAATGATTGCCAGCGCTCGCAATCCAAATCCCAACGTGAAGGCGGTCACGGCGGCCCCCGCGGGCGCCACTCGTAGCGCAACAAGCACAATATACATGCCTGCCGCCAATGCGACGGCTGTCACATAAAGCTCCGGTCGAACGATGATCGAAGGTTGGCCAGCCAAAATGTCGCGGACGACACCGCCAAGGCACGCCGTGAATACACCCATGATCGCGGCCGAGAGGGGCGGGATGCCGTAGGACAGAGCTTTGGCCGCGCCGACCACTCCGTAGGCTGCGACCCCAGAGCATCGAACCAGTCGATCGCACGACTGGGCCAGAAGGCAAGCGGCGTGACCCAAGTCAGCAGTGCGACCACGAGGCAGACAAAGATGCCGGCCGGATCGTGAACCCAGACGACAGGCGCACCGATCAGCAATTCGCTCACTGTACTGCCGCCCGTTCCGGTAGCGATGGCGAAGAATGAGAAGGTCAACAGCGTTTGGCGCGCGCGCGCCGCCGCCAGCGCGCCCGATATCGCGAACACGGCCGTGCCGGCCAGGTCAAGCCCGGCAAGCAGCAAACCCGACAGGTCGTGGAGTCTTTGAATGATCATCGACTTGTCGCATGGTGATATTTCGAACCGCTTCACCCCGGTGGCACCGGTCGTCAGCCTTTTCTTCCAACGGTGCCTACGGCATCGCTGCTCATTGCTCACCGGCGGCAGGGACGTCGATCCCGAGCCTGTCCGCCACGCGCCGCGCCGTTTGCTCGCGCCGCGCGGTCACGGTCCGCAGGGATTGCCGCGCCTCTCGCAATATTGCCGGCGGCGCAGTCTCGGGCGTGCCGCTCTCGAAGGGCGGCTCCGGCGCATACACCATGTGAAGCTGGATGGATCGCGCGACATCGACACCGCGTAACTCGGCCGCGAGGCGCAAGGCGCCGTCGATTCCGGCGGTGACGCCGGCGGCAAAGACCCAGGCACCGTCGACGACCACCCGTTGATTGACGGGGACTGCACCGAAGAACGGCAGAAGATGCAATGACGCCCAATGCGTCGTCGCCCTGCGCCCCTTGAGGAGGCCCGCCGCACCACACAGCAGGGCGCCCGTGCACACCGAAAAGATGCTGCGCGCACCGGCCGCCTGCTGCCGAATCCAGGCGAGCACCTCCGCATCGTCCATCAAGGCTTCCTGACCGAAGCCGCCTGGCACGTGAAGGACATCGATCGCCGGCGCATCGGCCAGACTCGCATCCGGTATCAGCCGCAACCCCTTCACATCGCGCACCGGTTCGGCCGTTTTGCCGTAGATGCGGTAGGTCGAGTTCGGGATGCGCGACAGCACCTCGAACGGTCCTGTCAGATCGATCTGGTCGACCCCCTCGAACAGCAGGGAGCCGATATGCAAGTGGATGTCGTGCGAGATCATGTTATTTCTCCGGATCGGATGTCAGCGACCAGGCCGCGTGGGCAGTGGCGTCACCCCTCAGCCGTTGGCCACGTTTCGTCAGTCGTTTGGCGCCAGGTTCATGTTGCGGCGGCGCCATGCATTCGGGCTCGCGCCCACCACATCGCGAAACACCCTGCAATAATGCGCTTGATCGGCAAAACCGCAGGCGAGTGCGATTTGCGACAGCGAGTCGTGCGACAGCAGCATGAGCCGTTGTGCGTGCTCGACGCGCCGACACCGAATGTAACGGCCCACAGTCGTGCCGAAGGTCCTCTTGAAGGCCTGCGAGAAATAGCTGGCACTCAGGTGGGCCGTGCTGGCACAGTCCCGCAGGCGTATCGGCGAGGCCAGCGACGCGTCGATGAATTCCTTGACCTTGCGTGCCTGCCAGAGAGCGAGGCCACGCTCATCGACCGGTGTCGCCGCGTGTTTTCCGTCTGCGAGCGATTCGTCGGTGTAGCCGCGCACCATCGCGGCAGCGACCTTGACCTGCGATTTCGCCTGAATACGGTCGTCATCCCAGATTCGCAGCGCTGCATCCAGGAAGTCGCTCGCCATAGCGAGCGGCGCGTATTGCAACGAAACATCGACGATGGATTGATTACGGGAATGGATCATTTGCATGGTGCCCATGGCACTCTCCCTGGGCCAGTTTCCTAAAATCACCGAGATTACGCGAGATTCCAGTTATCGTCGCAGGCCGGTGTCTACCCACTATGGGAAACTACGCCGGAGTCGACTCATTAACGGAACCCGGCAAATCGTGAGGCGATCAGGTCCCGCGGCCACCACCATCGACGGGGTGCCCGCGGTTCCTGGACATCCTTCAGGCAGACCAGGCGTGAGCCTGGAACGCCGCTTCGAGAGGCGTTTTCGTGACGCTTCCAGTGTAGTTCGTGATCGTGGAGGCCGCGACAGCGGCGATAACCTCGAGGGCGTGATCCTTGCCGAAACCGGCCGCCATGAATTCATCGACATCCTGATCGTCGAGCAGACCGCGCTTTTCGATCAAGGTTTTTGCCAGCGCCGACAACGCGGCGAGCTTGGCGTCTTTTGGCAAACGCCCATCGCGGATCGCGTCGACATCCGCTGGATCGATCCCCTCCTTGAGCGCCAGGGCGGTGTGAAACGCGACGGCCCAGGTGCAGGCGTTGGTCACCGCATCGGTCAGCAGCACGGTCTGGACCTGGGCTTCCGTGAAGCTGCCGCCGTGTACCTTCCCGAACAGGCCCACAAGGCTGTCGATCAGGATCGGAGAAGTCGACATGGCCCCGATGAGGTTTGGCAGCATGCCAAACATTGACTGCAACTGCCGCAGTGCCGGCTTTGAACCTTCAGGCGCGGAGTCCATTGTATTGACTGGAAAGCTTGTCATGCGAGTTCTCCTCTGTGCGGACCAATGGAATTCAGCAAGGTCACGAGGACCGTGCAGATCGTTGACTCGTTCGTGCGGTCTTGTTCGCCTCTACTTCAAGGCGACTGTGGCAGCAGGTATTTCTGTACGCTGGTAGGGCACCGCAACTGCCCGACGCGAGTGACTATGCTCGCCGCCGCCATGGAGCGTGAGTGAAGGGATGTGAACTGGTGTGATGTTGTGTGCGCGGCATCGCGGGTCAGCGATGCGGCAACTCCGCGCGCGACGCTGGCGTCGTCTCGGCGTCCAGCGCCGCGTGTTTGGCCGCGATGCGCGGACGCGCCGGGGCGACAGAAGTCGCGGTCGCCGGGCCACGACCCGGTTCGCGCAGCAGCCGATCCAGATCCGTTGCCGTCCGCAGGGCCCAGAATGCAGCACCCTGTTCATCCGCCTGTCGTAACGACTGGCGGTAGCTGGCCTCCGCCGCGAGGGCGTCGCCCTGCTGAAGCAACAGCAAGCCATGCAGCCGTAGCAACTCCGGAACACACCACGCCTCACCGGTGCGTCCGCATTGACTCATTGCGTCGCCAACCACCGCCAGCCCTTCCTCGGTCCGGTTCGAGCCAGCCAGTGCCTGGGCGAGCGCGCAAAGAAACGCCGCGCGCAGTTGGATGAAACCCAGGCGTTGCAGCGCCTCGACTCCAAGGCGCAGCAATGCGACGCCCGCCGCCACATTGCCACCGTGAACCAGCAGTGCGCCGCGGCAGCAGTCCGCGTAGCCGCGCCAGGCCTCGTCCGCCTGAGCACGGATGGTCTCCTCGAACAAGGACGTGAAACGCTCGGCCGTTGCCAGATTGCCGGCGAGGAGCGCGACCGGACAGGCGCCCTCGACCAGGACATAGATGAGAGTCTGCGTATGGCGCAGGGAGACGGCCTCGGCGACGACATTGTCCATTTCCTGCAATGCCAACTCCGGGTGGCCCCGCAGCCACTGGATGCGGGCCTGCACGACGCGGGCGCATAGACGTTGATCGTGATGGAAACGGGTGGCGTGAGAGCGCAGGGAAGGGGCCACATAGTCGGTGAGCATCGCGGATACCTCGGTCAGCGCCTCGGCCTGCCGCCCCAGCAGATGCAGTGCGCGCGCTCGCATGCGCCTCCCGACGCGATGCTCCGCCTGCTCGGCCTCTGCCTCCACAGCGCAAAACCGATCGGCATGTTCCAGCGCGGCTTTCGGCTCAGCAACGTGCAACCGGGCCATGTACAATGCCCACAGTGCCCGGAGCTGATAGTCGGCGTCCCCCAGTTCTTCCGCGATTGCCAACGTGGTGCCCCAGGCAGCGACACACCTCGCCACGCTCGAGCGAGTGCGCATCAGTGGAAAGCCGACGGCTGCGTGGAGATGCATACTCTCTCGCCGGTAGGAAGACTTCTCAGCCTCGACCACGACGAGCGCGCGCTCGGCCCATTGCCGGCACTGGTCCAACTGTTGCGTCCCGTACCAGAGCGGAATGGCCGCAACCGCCAAGGCCACACCCAGCGCTTTGTCTGGGCATGGCGCGAAGGCCCATTCCAGCGCCGCGCGCAGATTGGGCATGTGGTCAGCATAATCATCCAACCACGAAGCGGTTTGCCGCGTCTCCCATTCCGCCGCGGCGTGCTCGAACAACGCCTGGAAATATACCGCGTGCTGCCGCGCAGCGAGACCAGCCTCCCGTGCGTCGATGAATTGCTCGCGTGCAAAGGCGCGCGAGGTGGCAAGCAGCCTGAATCGGACGGACGCATGCTGAACGTCGGCCGCGACCAGCGATTTTGTCACCAGATTGCTAACGCACTCGTCCACGGCGGCACCGGACACGTCATCGCCAGCCGCAACAGCCCTGGCAGCGGCGAGCGTGAACGATCCGTTGAACACGGCAAGGCGACGAAATACCGCCTGCTCCGGTCGTGGCAGGAGCTGGTAGCTCCACGCGAAGGTTGCGCGCAGGGTGCGGTGGCGCGGCAGGGCAGTGCGGCGACCCTGCGTCAGCACGCCCAAACAGTCATCGAGCGATAGGGCGAGTTCCGGCAATCCCATCGTGTCGACGCGGCCGGCGGCGAGCTCGATGGCCAGCGCGATCCCGTCGAGTTTACGGCATATCTCGGCGACGACCGGCGCGTGAACATCCGTTAGATCATAACCACCCAGCCGGTCCGCAGCCCGTTCCACGAACAGCTCAACGGCAGGAAACAGCAGGGCGTCGGCGGCCGTTCGCGAATCGTCCGGTGCGGACGGCAGGCCGAGGGGCGGTAATCGGCGCACCCATTCGCCGGAAGCACGCAGGATTTCGCGGCTGGTCGCCAGCACGTGCACACCAGGCGCTTCGCCGAGTGCTTCGGCCAGCGCGGCTGCACCCTCGATGACATGCTCACAATTGTCGAGGACCACGAGCAGACGTTGGTCATGGAGCGATGCCGCCAACTCGGTGACCGGTTCGTCCGAGTTCACCGGATACCCAACCGCGGCGGCGAGCGCGCTGGCGACCATTGCGTCCTCAGTCACGGCGCCAAGGTCGACGAAAGCGACATGATCCTCAAACCGCTGCGCCACCGTGGCGGCCACCTGCAAGGCGACCGTCGTCTTGCCGATCCCACCGGCGCCGGTGATCGTTACAAGCCGGTGTCGCTCGACATCGCCTGCAATCGCCTCGATCGACGAGGAACGACCGATGACCCGGCCAGCGAGCAGCGGCAAGGAGCGCTTTGCAGCAGGGGGCAATGACTCGGTCGTCGCGGTAAGCGCCGCTGGTGGATCCGTCAGGGGCGCAACAAAACAATACCCGCGCCCAGGCACATTGGCGATGAATTTTGGGGCTGTGGGGTCCTCGCCGAATACCTTGCGCAGCGCGGCGATATGCGCCCGAAGGCTCGTGTCATCAACGACGGTATCCGGCCACGCAGCCGCCATCAACTCATCCTTGCGGACAACGTGGCCCGCGCGTTTGACCAATGCGACCAGCAGATCAAACGCACGGCTGCCGAGCGGCAACGACCGCCCGGAACACATCAACAGACGCCTGTCCGGGAAAAGCTCGAACTGTCCGAAGGCGAACGCCTGCTCACTCATCGGGCCAGGCTTCCCCACAGGGGTAAATGTCGCATATGAACCACTTTGGATGGTCCAAATCGACCTCATTAATTTTACCCGGCGCGAAGGGGAGTGTCCAGAAACCCGGGCCGAGGGCGCGGCCAGTATTCGGTCAACTTCCTGCAACGTGGCTTGTCAGTTGCTCAGCGAGGAAATCCATCAGGATTCGGATACGCCTAATGGCGCGCTGGCTCTCCTGAGTTGCCAACCAAATCCCGCTGTGTGCAAAGACGATGTCCGGGAATATGGAGACCAGGTCTCATGGTGCCCGACTACGGACCGGCAGTCACTAATTTCGAACCCAGATCGGCGTGCCGCAAGCAGTCCAAAGCTGTCGCCATCTCAGAGCGAAAACGAAGCGCCCGAGCGCCGCAAACATCAAGCAGCAGCCACAGAGCTTTGCGGACTACAACGGATGACCGCTTAGTAGGTGCGTCCGGAAGCATGTAATTGACCGCGATGCGTGCAAAACCGCCGCCGACTGAAGAGATCGTCCGCCCGAGGTCGCCATTCTGTTTATGAACGTATTGGATACGCTACTTTAGCCACGCCTGGCTCAGTCGGCCCACCTTGGGAGCGGCAATCTTATAGGCGCGATGGTCATCGCTAGGATGATTCACCTTCGAAGGACGACCTTCCATCTGCATTCTTCGGTGAATTTCATCCCAGGCCGGCAATATGCCATCGTCCTGGGTCCATCGTCCTACCGAGGCTTCGTCGCAAAATTCTAGCAGCTTCGGCATGGCGCGACGGTGATTACCCGACGTCATAAACGCCTTCATCGCGCCCTCGTCGGTCCAAATCGTCCTGGTCCAGAATGTCATTCTAGTATCCTTCAACAGGGTCACCGACAGATTCCCGGGCGCGTTTCGGGCCTGCCAGGCCGATATGACACTGTAATAGAAGAAAGGCAAAGAGAACCGCCAGGCCCGGATCCGAAGGCGTGTGACCGATACCAGTTGCAAGTCTGATTTCCTTCTCACGATCGATCCAGAATAGAACTTCCGCGCGTATCCCTCGCGTCCAAATGTTCGAGGGAACTGTGGCATCGGCATCTCATCCGTCAACGTCCGCTCCGACTCAAAGCGGTCAATCATTGGAGCGACGGGTCAGCAGCGAAACCGTTGCTATTTTGTCGCCGCTCCACAGTGGAATTCGACATAGATCGCCCGGCCGGCCGATCCAGAAATCGGACATTCACGGTGGGTTGGTGCTGACGGCCCTGCGTCCATACGAAGCCTGTGAGCAAGCGGGTTCATCTGAAACACGACCGCTCTGCGAAGACGCCGCCGGCTCGCCAGATTCGAAGGGATGTCGGCGTGGCGATTGAGCATGTTGAAGCGCAACCCCCTCCGTTCCAGGGCTACGGTGGTCCCACAAGTGCGAATCGACTTTCCGACCCGCTTGGGGCGTGAGTCTATGGTCTCCCCTGACATGGCGGGAGTCCGATTCGCATGGAGCAAGATCACCTCGGGCGGTTTGGCGATGCCCGACTGTCGTGCGTTGGCGGCACGTTGCTGGCGGCGATGCAAGCGAAGCGGACGATGTGCGTGCATGC
>JASHQG010000044.1 GCA_030037665.1 Acetobacteraceae bacterium | reverse complement strand
CCGCTCCTGGCATTGCCGAACCTGCCAAGTGACCCCTCAGCCAACGTGATCTTTGAGTCGCCTGTCGGCGTCGCCCTAACCATGCCGTCGATGGCCATCGTCATGACGGCCGCGGCGCGTCGTGCATCGCTCGACAGCCCCGCCCCCGGCCTCTTTCCAGCCTTGCACCGCGCTCCCAAGAGTGGATCGGACTGTGGATCGGCCGAACAGCGCGCACAGAAAGCGGCTCTGAAGCAACCTGTTAGGACGGAATTGTGGAGGCTTCCCGGACCTCCATAAGCGAAGGTTTTCCACGGGTTGCAGAGCGATCAGGTCGGTGCTCCCCAAGTGGCCTCCCATACATTTGCCAGTCTCTCGAGTGCCTTTGCCGGAGCCGGCTCTGCGCTCTCGGCATGCGGTTCAGACGGCGACTCCGCCTGATTCATGATGCGACTTCGCGACAGAATGATGCGACTTCGCGACAGATTGCGATCCATTGCTGAAGCGTGAAGGGAGCATTCTCCCCTCCCGTTCGGCGACGACCCGCAACAACCCCACTTGCTTCGGGTCGGCGGGTAGAAATTTCATCCCCGACGGCGCATGGTGCTCCCGCCCCGCCGCCGGCTCTCGGCGGCGGGGCTGACAGCGCGAGAACGAGCGGCGGGACCACCCTCCGCGCGGTGCTGCGCGCTTGGCGGAGGAGACGAATTTGGCGGCCACAACGATCTCGCGAACCAACGGCTTTACCCGGCCGGTGGAGACTATCGACCTGTCGACTGCCATCGCTGACACCACCAAGACCACCACCTGCTACATGTGCGCCTGCCGCTGCGGCATCCGCGTGCACTTGAAGGGCGGCCGCATCCGCTACATCGAGGGCAACCCCGATCATCCGGTGAACAAGGGGGTGCTGTGCGGCAAGGGGTCCGCTGGCATCATGAACCACTACTCGCCGGCGCGGCTGCGCAAGCCGCTGCTGCGCACCGGAGAACGCGGCAGCGGCGATTTCCGGGAGATCGAGTGGGAGGAAGCGCTCTCGCTCGCCACGAAATGGCTTGGCGACATTCGTGCGACCGAGCCGCGCAAACTCGCGTTCTTCACCGGTCGCGACCAGAGCCAGAGTTTTACCGGCTGGTGGGCGAAGCAGTTCGGCACGCCGAATTTTGCCGCGCACGGAGGTTTTTGTTCCGTCAACATGGCGGTGGGCGGGCTTTACACCATCGGTGGCAGCTTCTGGGAGTTCGGCGATCCGGACTGGGAACGCACGAAATACCTGCTCATGTTCGGCGTTGCTGAGGATCACGATTCCAACCCGATCAAGATGGGCATCGCCAAGCTGAAGGCGCGTGGCGCGAAGTTCGTGTCGGTGAACCCGGTGAAGACGGGTTACTCCGCGGTCGCCGACGAATGGATCGGCCTGCGCCCCGGCACCGACGGCGTGTTCGTGCTGTCGCTGGTGCACGAGCTGCTGCATGCGGATCGTATCGATCTAGATTTTCTCGTTCGCTATACAAATGCGGCCTGGCTGGTGGTCCAGCACCCGGGTGGCGCCGATGATGGATTGTTCGTGCGCAACGCGGACGGCAAGCCGCTCGCCTGGGACCGCGCGACGGGCGCCGCGATAGATGCCGCAACGCCGGGCATGCAGCCGCAGGTCGCCGGAGAGATTACGCTGCCGGACGGCCGCCACGCTCTGCCGGTGTTCCATCTGCTCGCGGAACGTTATCTCGATGGCCGCTACGCACCAGACGTCGTTGCCGAAATCTGCGGCATCCCCGCCGCGACGATCCGCCGCATCGCCCACGAGCTCGCCGATGTCGCATTCGACCAGGCGATCGAACTGGATCAGCCCTGGACCGACGCGTCGGGGCGGCGGCAAGACAAGATGGTCGGCCGCCCGGTCGCGATGCATGCGATGCGGGGGATTTCCGCCCACTCCAACGGCTTCCACACCTGCCGCGCGATTCATCTCCTGCAGATGCTGTTGGGCGCCGTCGATACTCCTGGTTCGTGGCGCTACAAGTCGCCGTATCCGCGGCCTATTCCGCCCGGACCGGTGCCGGTCGGCAAAGACAGCAAGCCGAACGAGATGCTGTCCGGCATGCCACTCGGCAATCCGCGTGGTCCCGAAGACCTGCTACTCGACGATGACGGCAATGCCATTCGTATCGACAAGGCCTATACCTGGGACGCGCCGGTGGCCGCGCACGGGCTGATGCACGCAGTGATTGCTAATGCACATGCGTGTGACCCGTACAAGATTGACACGCTCTTTATGTACATGGCCAACATGGCCTGGAACTCCTCGATGAATCCCGGGGAGGCAGCGCGGAAGTTGGCCGATAAGAACCCTGTCAGTGGCGAATATGTCATCCCGCACGTCATCTACGTCGATGCATATTTCTCCGAGACCGTCTGCTACGCCGACCTGATACTGCCTGATACGACATATCTGGAACGCTGGGACTGCATCTCGCTGCTCGACCGCCCGATCAGCAGTCCGGAAGGACCTGCCGACTCGATCCGCCAGCCCGTGCTGGCGCCCGATCGCGACGTGCGCGCGTTTCAGGACGTGCTGATCGAACTGGGCCGACGGCTGCAACTGCCCGGCTTCGTCAAAGGCAATGGGACGCCAGTCTACCGCGACTATGCGGACTACATCGTCAATCACGAACGCTGCCCAGGTATCGGACCGCTTGCCGGCTTCCGCGGTGCGGACGGTAGATCCGCCGGCGTTGGCGAGCCGAATCCGGAGCAACTGGAGCGCTACGTGGAGAACGGTTGCTTCTGGCAGTACCATCATGCGCCCGAGGCGCTGTATTACAAGTACGCCAACGCCCGGTACCTGGAAGACGCGAAACGCCTCGGATTGATCGACAGCACAGCGCAGATCGTGCTGCAGCTTTACAGCGAGCCGTTGCAGAAGTTCCGCCTCGCCGCTGAAGGCCACGGCGCAATCCAGCCACCCGAGGCGAAGCGCGAGCAGATCCGCAGATACTTCGACGCGCTGCCGATTTGGTATCCGCCGTTCGAGCAATCGAGCCCCGAGCAACCGGCCTATCCGCTGCACGCGATCACCCAGCGGCCGATGGCGATGTACCATTCGTGGCATTCGCAGAATGCGTGGCTCCGCCAGATTTACAGTTACAACCGGCTCTATATGCATCGTGGCACGGCGACCGCGCTTGGCATTGAGGACGACGGATGGGTGTGGGTGATCAGTCGCCATGGCCGCCTGAAGTGCCAGGTGCGGCTTATGGACGGCGTCAACCCCGCCACGGTCTGGACCTGGAACGCGATCGGCAAGCGGCGCGGTGCGTGGAACCTGTCGGAGGACGCACCTGAGTCGAAGAAGGGGTTCCTGCTGAACCAGGTGATTTCCGAATTTCTCGACGGCGGCAGGCAGTTGAACGCTGATCCGGTGACAGGTCAGGCGGCGTGGTACGATCTGTGCGTTCGGGTGGAAAGGGCGGACGGACCGGAAGAGACGGTTCCACGGCCGCCTCTGTTGCATCGTCCCCCAGGGATCCCAGAGCCGCCATACAACGTGCATTATGCAGCCACTGGGTCGGTCACGGCGGCCCGCACAAGTATCCCTGCGTCCGTTGATGGAGGGGGAAGAGAGGAGCGGGGCGAGCGACCAAGGCGTCAACCTCTCCCGCCAACCGCCTCGCTCGAGGGGCAGGGGGGATAACAAGCATGACCGACGTCCCCCCACCCGGCCCGAAGAAGCTCGGCCTTGTTATCGACCTCGACACCTGCGTTGGCTGTCATGCTTGCGCGGTGAACTGCAAGGAGTGGAACACCTCCGGCCATTCCGCGTCGCTCACCGACTTCAGCGCCTTTCAGGACCATCCCGACGGCGTGTGGCTCAATCGCGTCCACACATATGAGGCCGGGATTGGCGCGGACAGCCGCACGGTGCACTTCCCGCGATCTTGCCTGCATTGCGAGGACCCGCCCTGTGTGACTGTCTGTCCTACCGGCGCCAGCTACAAGCGGGCGGAAGACGGCATCGTGCTGGTCAATGCCGACATCTGCATTGGCTGCAAGTTGTGTTCATGGGCATGCCCGTACGGCGCGCGCGAGTTCGACGCGGACCAAGGCGTGATGCGCAAGTGCACGCTGTGCGTCGACCGTATCTACAACACCAATCTGCCGGAACACGAACGCCAGCCCGCCTGTGTCAACACGTGTCCCGCACGTGCGCGGCATTTTGGGGATCTCGGCGATCCGAACAGTGCGGTGTCGAAGCTTGTCGCGGAACGTGGCGGGTTCGACCTGATGGCGGACCAAGCAACCAAGCCGGTCAACAAGTACTTGCCGCCGCGCCGACGTCCGGCGCCGACAGCCCCGGCGGAATCGTTACGCCCGACGAGGGGTAACACAGTGCTGCGCTGGATTGACCGAGTGTTGACACGATGAACCCGACACTCTCCGTCATTCTGCTGACGACCGCATCGGGTGCCGGCTACGGCATGCTGACATGGCTCGGCGTGCTGGCCGCCCTCGGACTGTTGCCGGCCTCGCCGTTGTTCGGGGTCGCGTCGATCCTCGTCGCACTGACTCTCAGCGCCATTGGCATGCTCGCGTCGCTGTTCCATCTCGGTCGCCCGGAGCGTGCGTGGCGCGCGGTATCGCAATGGCGCACGTCGTGGCTGTCACGTGAGGGCGTGATGGCGCTACTCACCATTCTGCCGACGGTTGGCTTCGCGGCGGCATGGTGGTCCGCGGGCCGGGTCAGCGGCATCACGGTCGGGCTTGGTCTGCTCGCCGCGGCATGCGGGATCGCGACTGTCGTGTGCCAGGCCATGATCTACGCGACGCTGAGGCCGGTGCGGCAGTGGTGCAATCGTCTTGTACTGCCGAACTTCCTGTTGCTCTCGCTGTACTCGGGCGCCGTGTGGCTGGCGGCGTCCGTGGCGCTCTATGACGCTGAAGCGGTGCAGCTGCCGGTGGAGATCGCCGTGGTCTTTGCCATTGGCGCCGCAGTGGTGAAGCTGGCGTACTGGCGCTGGATCGATGCGTCGGCGCCGGTCGCGACGATCGAGGAGGCAACGGGGTTGGGCTGGCTCGGCCCCGTGCGCTCGCTCGACCCTCCACACACCGAGGAGAACTTTCTGCTGCGTGAAATGGGATATGTGATCGCGCGCGCGCATGCGTCACGCCTGCGCCGAACTGCGACAGTGG
>JASHQG010000337.1 GCA_030037665.1 Acetobacteraceae bacterium | reverse complement strand
TTTGGCAATTCTGCATCGGATCACCCGTTCGCCATTCGGCCGCGTGCTCACCACACTGCGCGACAACCCTGAGCGAGCCGCATTCATCGGTGTAAACGTGCGTGCGTACCAACTCGCCGCCTTCGTGATTGCCGGCACCTTTGCGGGATTCGCCGGCGCGCTTTACGGAATCTTCAGCCGCGGCGTGTTTGCCGATTACGTCTTCTGGGCGAAATCGGCCGAGGTTATCATTATGGCAATACTTGGCGGCATGGAGTTCTTCTGGGGACCACCGGTCGGCGCTGCCGCCCTGGTGTACCTGAACCAATATATCACCGACGTCACGCAGTACTGGCCGTTCGTGCTGGGTACCGTGCTGCTGGTGCTGCTGTTCGTCTTCCCCGGGGGCATCGTCGGCGGGTTGAATCTGCTGTGGATAAGATTGCGGGGCTTGCGCCGTGCTTGAAATTTCCCGCCTCAGCAAGTCCTTCGGCGGCTTCCGCGCCGTCTCTGACGTAAGCCTGACTGTCGAGGCAAGGCAGATCGCGGCGGTGATTGGCCCAAACGGCGCTGGCAAATCCACATTGTTCAACCTCATCACTGGTCATCTGCGGCCTGATAGCGGCAAAGTAATGCTGGGCGGTCGTGACATCACCGGTGCCGCGCCGCATCGCATCTGTCGCATGGGCGTGGGTCGGTCATTCCAACGTACCAATATCTTCGCGAAGCTGACGGTGTTCGAGAACCTGCAGGCAGCCTTTATCGTGCATCATCGCCGCGGCCCGAATTTATGGAGCCGGTCGGATTCGCTATATCGTGACGAGACAATGGAGCTGCTGCGCTCGATCGGACTCGGCGGCCAAGAGAAGACAATAGCCGGCACGCTCAGCTACGGCAATCAGAAGCAGGTTGAGCTGGGCCTCGCGCTGGCGAGCGACCCGGGTGTGCTGCTATTGGACGAACCGACCGCCGGCATGTCGTCAACCGAGACGCATGAGACTATCGCCCTGCTGGAGCGGATCGCTGAGGAGCGCGAACTTACCCTGCTTTTCACGGAACATGACATGGAGGTGGTGTTTTCAATCGCGCAGAAGATCGCGGTGCTCCACCAGGGACACATTATTGCCGAAGGTCTGCCCGATACCGTACGAGCCAACGACGAAGTACGCCGCGTCTATCTTGGTCATGGACTGACGCATCAGTCATGAGCACGTTGCTCAACGTTGATAATATCCATACCGCCTATGGCCTCAGCCGGGTGTTGTTCGGCATCTCACTCGAGGTAGTGGAAGGCGAATGCGTCTGCCTGCTGGGCCGCAACGGTGTGGGCAAGACGACGACCATGCGATCGGTGATGGGACTGCTGCGCCCATCGAGCGGCCGCGTCGTCTGGAAGGGCGCCAACATCGTCGGCTGGGCTCCGCATCGAGTTGCACGGGCGGGCATCGGCTTTGTGCCTGAGGATCGCCGAATCTTTGCCGAGCTGAGCGTGTGGGAGAACCTGGACGTTGCCGCACGCTCGGCACGCCGGCCAGGTCGATGGACGATCGAACGTGTCTACGAACTCTTTCCGGCTTTGTCGGAACGGCGCAACCAGCAGGGCGGATTCCTCTCAGGTGGTGAGCAGCAGATGCTGACGATCGCAAGGGCGTTAGTCGGGAATCCGGAGCTGCTGCTGCTGGACGAGCCATCCGAGGGTCTGGCGCCGCTGGTTGTTGGCCTGCTGCGAGAAAAGATCGCTGAATTGAAAGCGGAAGGCCTGACCATCCTGCTGGCAGAGCAAGGTGTGGAGTTCTCGCTGGCGCTGGCTGACCGGGTGTATGTGCTGCAGAAAGGCACGGTGCGGCATTCGGGACCGTCTGCCGAACTGCGCAACGATCCCGCGCTGCTGGACCGACTGCTGGCGCTATAAGATTGAGCTGGGTGACGAGATGACGGGAGCGATCAAAACGGGTGGCTGCTTTCGAGCGGAATCGGTGGATGAGGCCATCCACACGCGCAATCGCCGTCGCCGACCCGGCATCCGAAGCGCCTCGCCGGCGAATCACGCTGGTGTCGTCGAGGCCGCGAAACGATCAGCGGAATCGCGTCTGGGATAACGAGGAGCTGTTCCGCGGTTCAGTGGCGACGATGCAAAGCCAGGTGATTCACCACTGGCGACAGGCAGCGATTCGTGGCCACGTGTTGGCGTGTGCATCACGACGCGCCTGCCTCAGCCGGCTGGCGATCGACGCCCACAAGATTAGTGGGAACCTTGCATGAGGGCCGCCGCTGCGCTTTTCGGTCGGTAAGCGATAGTACCAATAGTACCATCGGTGATGCACCCCGCATGATGAGTCCTCGAGTAGACCCTTTTTGTGCCCGTTGACGGATTGGGGTACGCGCGACGTTGGCGAGCATGACCAACTCTCCCGCTGTCACACAGCCGCCCGTAAGGCAGTGCTCGCGGTGAGAGGTCAGGCCACGACCCTTTGAAAGCTGGACAATCTGATCTTGTGCCAGATCGGATGCAGGTCAAGTCGGTCTTGCTGGGCGCGAAAGACGGCATCGGGTCACTTGAGTCGTCGGTACGCCTTCAAGAGATTTTGATTGCGCCAGTCATCTGTGCTCGGGCGCAGGAGAGGGGCTCCCGCCGCCGGTTCGGCCTGGTCAGTGAATGAGCTCGCCGCGTGAGGGACCAGCCGCTCGCAAGCCCGATGCTGTCGATCTTTCAGCTTCGACATTCAGGCCCTCTACCCCCTCCGCGGGGCGATGCCGCTTACCTAGCTCGCAAGTGCCGGAGGCTATGCCGGCAGCCTGTCTCCGCCTTCAGGCGCCGGCACTTCGAACGCGTTCACCATGCCGGACAGAAACGCGAAGTAGTTCGCTGCCGCCGTCAGCTCCACCAGCCACTGCACGCCAAATCGCTCTCGCAGCGCGTCGAACACCGCTTCGTCCACGCGATTGGTTCGCATAAGTTGCCGGGTGTAGACGATAATGTCGCGTTGTTCCGCCGGCAATCCGCTCGGATCGCCCTTAGCACGCAACAAGTCGATGGTCGATTCCGGCACGCCGGCACGGCGGGCGGCGCCGACCTGCGCCGACCACACATACGCCGCCTCTCTCTCGCGTACCGCCGCCAGGATCGCGAGCGAGCGCAGATTGCCCGGTACCACGCTCTCGTCGCGGTTGAAGGTGACCAGCCGCAACAGCCGCTCGGCGAGTTTGGGACTATGCAACAGAATGCTGAAGGGGCCTCGCACATTGCCGAACACTGCCAGCACCTGGTCCACGACAGCGTGGTACTCGGGTGCGACGTCGGCCTTTCCGGTAACCGGTGGGATTCTCGGCATGGTCAGCTCCTTACCGTGACAACGCCGGATAGGGTGCGCCCCACTTATCCTGAAACACAATGTCGGCGAGTGGTCCCCGACCGACCGGCCCGAAGTTTCCCATCGGATAGCCGATTGGCAGAATAGCGTAGGAATGCACACCCGGCGGCAAGCCAAGCACTGCCTCGGCGTCCTTCTCGTGCAGCAGGTGACGCGTCGTCAGCGTCGTACCCAGGCCCAGCGCGCGTGTTGCCAGGATCATGTTCTGCACTGCCGGATAGATTGAGGCACCCGAGCCGCGGTTCGGGTTCGATCCATCCTCTAAGCACGCAACGATCCAGACCGGCGCTTCGTGGAAATGCTCGGTCAGATATTCCACCGCGCTGTGTTGGCGCACGTATCGTTCGGGGGTCGCGCCGGGGGGCGGTGCACTGCTGCGGTAGCGGGGCCCAACTACTTCGTCGAACGCCTTCTTGTAATACACCGCGACGGCCTTTTTGATCGCCGGATCCTTCACGACGAGGAAGCGCCATTTCTGAGTGTTGCCGCCATTGGCGGCGCAGGCGCCCGCCTCCAGGATCTTGCGGATCAGCGCATCCGGCACGGGATCCGGCTTCAGCCGCCGCATGGAGCGCGTGGTGGCCATGATGTCGAATACATCCGTGCTGGTGGGGTTGAAGTTGGCCATCTCGCTCCTCCTGGTTCGTCGCTGCGGGCAGTGTAGCGTGGGCCATGCCACGCGTGAATTTGCTGACGCCCCTCATTGCCAGACCCTCAGGGCGGAACCAATCTCAGATAGTTTCGGGCCGCGAAGCGGATCGGCTTCTTGCCTCCGGACCTCTCAATGATAGCGACAGGGATACGCGCCATGGACCAGCCATCGAAAGCTTCCTTTCTGTTCGATCTCGACGGCACGCTGGTGGACAGCGTTTATCAGCACGTTCTCGCCTGGCATGAGGCGCTGCAGCAGGAGGGAATTCGCCTATCGGTTTGGCGGATCCACCGGCGTATCGGCATGAGTGGGGGATTGTTTACCCATATGCTCTTGCGCGAGACAGGCATGGCCCTCGATCCCGACCGGATCGAGCGGCTGGGCAAGCTTCATGCCGAACTCTATCTGAGACGTGCCGGCGAGGTCCAGCCTTTGCCTGGCGCGCGCGAGTTGCTCGCGTGGCTGACCGACGCGGGAGTTCCTTGGGCAATCGCGACGAGCGGCCGAATGAACACGGCGCGCGCGCCGCTTGAGTCACTGGGCGTCGATTTCGCACGTGACGTGATCATCACCCGCGACCAGGTCAGATACGCCAAGCCCAATCCGGACCTGTTCCTGGCCGCCGCAGCGGGATTGGGCTGCAGCATCGAGAGCGCGTCCGTCGTCGGCGACAGTATCTGGGACATGCTGGCGTCACGTCGTGCCCGTGCGCTCGGGGTCGGCGTGCTGTCGGGGGGCTATGGCCGCGAGGAGCTGGAGCGCGCGGGTGCCTACCGGGTCTATGACGATCCCGAGGACTTATTGCGCCACATCGACGAAGTGGGCGGCCGGCAATAACAGCGCGCGGCCGGAGCCGGGCCTGAGCATCACGGTCTGGTCGGCCCCGGCCATGACCCGGCGGGTCACTCCCGCAATGGGACGTTCCAGATTTCAGTCGCGTACTCCCGCACTGACCGGTCAGAGGAAAACCAACCGACATGGGCCGTGTTCAGGACGCTCGCTCTCCACCAGGCGCTGCGGTTCCGCCAGAGTTCAGCAACATCGCGCTGTGCCGCCGCGTATGACGCAAAATCCGCGGTGACGAAGAAACGGTCATTTTGGTGCAGGTCATCGATCAGCGGGGTAAAACGCCCGGGGTCGTCAGGCGAGAACACGCCGCTGCCGATCGCGTCCAGTACCTCCCGCAGCGTCGCATTGGCGGCGATGACATCGTGCGGCCTTGTGCCGCCAGAGCGACGTTCCTCCACCTCGGCCGCAGTGAGGCCGAACAGGAACATGTTGCGGGAGCCGACACGATCGCGGATCTCGATGTTGGCGCCGTCCAGCGTGCCGATCGTGAGCGCACCGTTCAGTGCCAGCTTCATGTTGCCTGTGCCGGATGCCTCCATGCCGGCCGTCGAGATTTGCTCCGATAGATCTGCCGCCGGGATGATCGTTTCCGCCAGGCTGACGTTATAATCCGGGAGGAACACCACTTTGAGCCTGTTGCGCAGTGCCGGGTCGTCGTTCACCACGCGCGCTACGTCATTAATCAGTTTGATAATGAGCTTCGCGCGGTGATAGCTCGCGGCGGCCTTGCCGGCGAAGATCTTAACGCGTGGCACCCAATCACGTGTCGGCTGTGCGCGCATCGCGTTGTAGAGCGCAATGGTTTCGAGAATATTCAGGAGCTGCCGCTTGTACTCGTGAATGCGCTTGATATGCACGTCAAACAACGCATCCGGATTCAGCGTAATGTTCAGGCGGTCGGCAACCACCTGCCCAAGCCGCATCTTGTTGTTCCGACGGATCTCCATCAACCGTTGATGCAGGCCTGTGTCCTCGGCGAGGGACGCCAGCTTTTCAAGCGCGGTCGGATCGTCGAACACCTCCGGGCCGACGGCCTCGGCCAGTTCCTGTGTCAGCCCCGGGTTGGCGTCGAATAACCAGCGGCGGAAGCTGATGCCGTTGGTGACATTGACAATCCGGTCCGGGAACAGGCGATTAAACGGCGCAAACACCGTGGTACGCATCAGCTCGGTGTGCAGCGCCGACACGCCGTTGACGCGATGCGAACCAAGAAACGCCAGCGCCCCCATTCGCACTCTGCGTCCGGCATGCTCGTCGATCAGCGACACTTCATCGAGCGCCGGCATGTCCGGCCGGCCGGACGCAACCATCGTGTCTAGATGAATGCCGTTGATCTGGTAGATGATCTGCATATGCCGGGGCAGCAGGCGTTCCATCAGCGGCACAGGCCAGCTCTCCAGCGCCTCGGGCAGCAATGTGTGGTTCGTGTAACAGAACGTATTGGTCGTGATATTCCATGCCTCGTCCCAGCCAAGGCCATGCACGTCGATCAGCAGCCGCATCATTTCCGGCACGGCGATGGTCGGATGCGTGTCATTGAGCTGGATCGCGCATTGCTCCGCGAGGTTACGCACATGGCCGTATTGCCGAACATGCCGGTACAGCAGATTTTGCAGCGAAGCAGAGGAGAAAAAATACTCCTGCCGCAGACGCAGTTCCTGGCCGGCGGGCGTTTCATCGCTGGGGTATAGGATCTGCGAAATGGCGTTGGCCCGCGCGCTGGCCGCCAGCGCACCGACATGGTCGCCGCGGTTGAATGCCTCAAGTGCCAGAGGATCCGGTGCGCGCGCCGACCAGAGGCGGAGCGTGTTGACGTGCTTGCCGCGCCATCCGACCACGGGTGTGTCGTACGCGACAGCGACGACGGTTTCCTCGGGATGCCAGATGGCGCGCCGAGTTCCATCGGGGCCAGTCGCGGGCTCGACCGAGCCGCCGAAACCGACGCTCTGGCTAATGTCCGGACGGGCGAATTCCCAGGGATTGCCGAACGATAGCCAATTTTCCGGATATTCCTGCTGCCAGCCGTTGCGGATGACCTGCCTGAACAAGCCGTTATCGTAACGGATGCCGTAACCGTGTGCCGGAATCGCCAGCGCTGCCATGCTGTCCAGGTAGCACGCGGCGAGCCGCCCAAGGCCGCCATTGCCCAGCGCTGCATCGGGTTCCACCCCGCGCAGGCTGGCGAAGTCGACGCCGAGTTCGGCCAGTGCCTCGATCACAGGTTCGGCAATGCTGAGGTTATTGAGTGAATCGTACAGCAGCCGACCGAGCAGGAATTCCAGCGACAGATAATAGACGCGCTTGCGGCTCTGGAGGTACGCATCGCGCGAGGCCGGCACCCAACGCTCCACTATATGATCGCGCACGGCCAGGGCCGTGGCGATGAACCAATCGCGCTCGGACGCAATGATCGGGTCGCGTCCGACAGAGTACGTGAGCTTGGCGACGATGTTGCGGCGCAGCGCCGCCACGTCCTCATCCTGCGCGGGCAGCGCAATGCGCGACGCGACCCGGCTGACGCTGCGGGTGGGGGTGGCGGTCTGGCTCATGTCTTTTTCGTCCTTCCCGGCCCGCTGGACCGCAGGCACCTAACGTCGGCCACCGCGCCGGCACGCGGTAGTTTGCGTGCGCTTGCGGGGCCACCAAAGCACAGTGGCGCGCCGGTTCCGCGGCAAGGTCGGGCAGCGGGATGGCGCGTCGGGGAGCATGGAAATATGTTACCGCGGTTGCAACAAGGTGCACCGGTCCTGCTTGGCGTCACTCAATTCTCGATTGCAAGATTGCGGCGGCGTTCTACACGGTTCCGTGTCAGAGGCAAGCTGAAACGCGAAACGGGAGGAGTTCCATGCCGCTCTCCGACGTCCGGGTGGTGGATCTGACGCGCGTACTGTCAGGGCCGTTCTGCACTATGCTGTTGGCGGACCTCGGGGCCGACGTGATTAAGGTGGAGGCGCCGGAAGGCGATCCAATTCGCGGCCAGGGCGCGGTGCGGAAGCATCTGTCATGGTATTTCGCCGCGTTCAACCGTAACAAGCGCTCCGTGCGGCTCGATCTGCGCCAGCAGGAAGGCCGTGAGGTGCTCGCGCGGTTGATACAAGGTGCTGATGTGCTGGTGGAGAATTTCCGGCCCGGCGTGCTGGCGCGGCTTGGCTTCGACGATGAGCGGCTCCGCGTGCTCCGGCCGAGCCTGGTGACGTGCAGCATCAACGGCTTTGGCAGTTCCGGGCCGTATCGCGACCGCCCCGCCTTTGATTTCATCGCCCAGGCGATGAGCGGGTTCATGAGCGTCAACGGCCGGCCGGATGATCCGCCGCTCCGTTCGGGTGTTCCGATCAGCGACCTGATTGCCGGTCTTTACGCCGCGCTCAGCGTGACGGCGTCGGTGCTGCGGGCGCGGGCGACGGGGCAGGGGCAGCGTGCCGAGGTCAGCCTCACCAACGCCCTCGTCAGCATGCTGGCCTATATCGCCAGCGATTATTTTGAGACCGGCTCGGTACCGCCGCGGAGCGGCAACGATCATCCGATCTCCGCGCCTTACGGATTGTTCGCTACCCGCGACGGAGAAATCGCGATCGCTCCGCCGGGCGACGAATTTTTCGGCCGCCTGGCCGACGCCCTGGGCGAGCCGGGTTTGAAGCACGATCCGCTCTATGCCACCAGTACCGCGCGCGTCGCCAATCGCGCGCGGATCAATGCGATTGTTGGCGGAAAATTGGCGGCACAGACCACGGCGCATTGGGTTGCGGTGCTGAATGCGGCGGGCGTGCCTTGCGGTCCGGTTTACGGCGTCGCCGATGTGTTTTGCGATCCGCAGATCACCGTGCAGGAAATGGTGTTGGACGTGCCGCATCCAGGGCACGGTATTGTGCGGATGTTGGGCTTCCCGATGAAGCTGGCTGACACGCCATGCCGCGTACGGCGGCCCGCGCCGGATCCGGGCGAACATACCGAGGAGGTGCTGGCCGAAATTGGATACGGTGATGAGGCGCGGGCGGCGCTGCGTGCAGTGGGTGTTATTTGACCGTGCCATGATCTGGCAAGGTCACCACCGATCCACCCGTTGCCCTCTCGTGGCTGACACCGCCGCGCATGGCGCGTAGCTCCATGCTTCCCTGCAGGGAGGGCGACCGGAGGCAGCGGGACACGGCCCACCGAGGCCGCCCGCCTCCTCACGGGGGTGGAAAACCCAGGTGCCAGCCTTCCCGTTCCAGCCACCCATGTGTCCATGTGCGCGGCGGTTGCTCAATGTGCGACGACAATCAACCGGCGACGCGTGCAGCGAGCGGCATGAACACGGGGAGTGCCGCGGTGAGATCGGCGATGTGCATTTTCTCTGACGGCGTGTGCGCTTCGGCGATATCCCCCGGTCCGAGAACGATACACGGCGCGATCGCCTGCAGTTCGGACGCGTCGGCGCCGTACGGCGCGGTCATCGCTGCGGTGTCGGGGACATCGGCACAGAGCCGAACCACCGGATGGTCAACCGGGAGCTCGGGCGGGGTTCCTTCGCGTGCCTCACTGACCTCAACGCCCGCACGAGGGGCGGCTGCTCGCACGGTTTCCACCACAGGCGTCGCATCAATCTTGGGAGAGTAGCGGAACTTGATGCGCGCCGTCGCCTTCGGGACGGTGACATTGATCGCCGTCCCGTGGTTATCAATGACAAGATTGAAGTCGCTGAATGTCGGATCGTATTCCGGGTCCTGCAACGATGCATCGGTGCGTAGCCGCTCGAACATGGCCTTTGTCTCGATCAGAAATGGAAGCGGCTTCCAGTTGGCGTTGTAGCCCCTGCCGGTACTGCTGTGCGCCTGCACGCCCGTGGCTACACAGGTGAATGCAATGTTTGCGCGGTGGCCACGCACCGGGACGAGCCTTGTCGGCTCCACCCCCAGGACCGCACGCGGCTTGTGTTTTGCACAAGCTGCGACGACTGTACGATCAGGCGTGCACCCTGCTTTGTCGTCTCCTCGTCCGTCCTGATCAGCAACGTGTCCGGTAGGCGGGACGGCAGTGAGCGCGCGGCAACGATCGCCGCTGAGACCGACCCTTTCACATCGATACTACCGAGGCCTTGCAGCACGCCGTCGTCCGTGAGCCGCGCGGACCACGGATCCTCCTGCCATTCGATGTCAGGCACCGTATCCATCTGTCCGGACAGTGCGAGGCCGCTGCCATTGCCGCGATGCGCCACCAGCGCGCGTTTCGCGACCCCCGCGGCATCGGTGTAGTCAAGGCGTTCGACGGCGAAACCCGTGAGCACGCTTTCGATATGATCCGCGATCGGCAGATTGGAAACGGAGCTCCGGCTATCGAGCGAGAGGAGCTCGCGGGCGAGGGAGCTCAGCCCGGTATTCGGATCGGGCATCGGAGGTGCTCGCAGTTGTCAGCATGAGGGAACTTCACCTTTCCAGGTCGCGTCCCACAAGTATTCGTTTGCCATTGTGAGGGCGATCGACCGCACAGGAAACCGGTCCGTGCATCATCGCTCCGGCGAAAGCAGGGACCCGTGTGGTCGGGTCCCGGCTGGCACCGCGATGCGACTGGTTCGTGCGTCACGCCCCTTCCGGGTCAGCTTCCTCGACGAGCGGCAAATTCGTAGTCACGGTTCACCCACCGGCGCTTAGAGCGTCGCGGCCAACGCCGCAAGCTGGTCGGTGCAGCGACCCCAACCTTCGTGAAAACCCATCCTCTCGTGGGTCTCTCGATCCGCAACGCTCCAGTGCATGGCGCGCGCGGTGTATCGTGTTCCGCCTGCCTCGTCCGCGAAAGTCAGCACGACTGTCATGAACGCTTTTGACGATGGCTCCCAGGCTGTTGTGTAGGCATCGGTGAATACGACGCACTCGTTCGGTACCACGTCAAGATACACGCCGCGGTTGGGGAATTCGTTGCCGTCCGGCGCGCGCATGACGATCAGGTTTGCACCACCCGGTCGCACATCGAGTTCTGCGTGCGACGTGGTCCAGGGGTGTGGTGCGAACCATTGCATCAGCAGTTCAGGTTCGGTCCATGCCCGGTATACCTTGTCGCGCGGAGCGGCGATCACGCGGCTCAGCACGAGCTCGCGATGTTCCGTTGGGAGGCGTTCACTAACTGGGGCCACAGGAATTCCCTTCTGGCTTGTTTTGTCATGACAAGAGGCGAAGTGGCGGCTTTCATCACGGCTCGAAGACGGCTGCCGCCCTGGGGTCGGACAAGAAGACAAGGCCGCCGCCGTCGTGTCGGTGAAACCCGGGACCCAACCGGTTCAGGGCCGCGCCGTCGCAGCCCGTTCGACCTGGTCGAGGAACGACAGGCCGAAGCAAATTCGCTTCGTCGCGACCCGGCTTGGGCTGCGTGGCCGCCATGGCGTTGGCGACGCTCACGCGTCTTCAATGTTTGCCCTGGTTCATCGCCCACGCTACGCCGAACGGATCGCGCAACTGTGCATAGCGGTCCCCCCAGAACATGTCAGTCGGCGGCATCATCGGGGTGGCGCCGGCATCGACCGCGCGTTTCCACCAGACCTCGATATCGTCCACCATCAGCGTCATGGTGAAACCCTGCGGCGCCTGTAGGGCGCAGCCATGCTCGGGAAACGGATCACTCAGCATCACCGAACTGCCGTTGATGTAGAGATGCGCATGCATCGTGCGACCACGGTCGTCCGGCGGATACGCATTGGCGAGTTCGGCGCCAAACGCGTTCTGGTAGAATTCGGCGGCACGCATGGCGCCATCGAGCTGCAGATAGGCCACGACCCCGCCCTTCACGGGCATGGGTTTGACGGTAGCCGGCTTCTCAGCGGTGGCGGACATTGAGGTCTCCTTTTTTGACGTCCTTGCTCCAAGGACGGCGGTGATCGAGGCGATCCGACACCGTTGGAACAAAAAAGTGGGACTTTCGTGATTCGTGTGGTCGGTGGCCCCGTTGTGCCCGACCGGCGCAGAGGGCCGGAACGACCACTTGGTGAGTGGCTCACTCATTGGCCAGCCGCACCGCACAATGCCCGTTGTTCACACAACCCTGTCGCGTCCGAACGCGGCACCGAGCGAGGCTCACTTCGTGTGGTATTGTTTACGGCCGCGTAGGGCCAACAAAAGCGAGGCTCGTCATCGTGCGACAAACTGTCGGTGTCGAGCACGAAATCACTTCGCGCGCCCGCGACGCGCGAATAGCCCCGATTGAGCGCCTGATGAGACCGGGTGATCTTCCGAGATGATAGGTGTCGTCGGGTCGATTGCCGACGATGCCGCTCGCGCCTTGTCTGCGGCTCCAGGCACCTTGTCCGTCTTGGGGGAAAACACCCCGCCACCCGCGCTTCCCCTCCGCAAG
>JASHQG010000336.1 GCA_030037665.1 Acetobacteraceae bacterium | reverse complement strand
GCGGCGGTACTGCCCATGGTCTGTCAGGCGGAGCAACCGCCAGTACCAGCTATAACCCGTGTGGACGCCACGACTGCGGCGCACGAATCCGTCGCTTCTTCGTCGATTGGTGATGGCTCAACGCGCGCGGGGAAGGTCGCCACGACCTCAACACCGCATGCCGCACCGCCACCGGTCAATCTGCTTTCGCCATCGGCGCCGTTGAACGCGCAGGAACGGCGCGCGGTGGCGCTGGCGCGACGCTGGAAGAATCGGCCGGAGATGCCACAACGCGGCGCCGACGGCGTCGTGCGGTACCTTTACGGTGCGACCCTCCCCACCGTGGTCTGCGCGCCGCTCCAGGTCTGCGACCTCGCTCTGGAGCCGGGTGAGATCGTCAACAATGTCGATATTGGCGACAAGGTGCGTTGGCTGGTTTCACCCGCTGTCAGCGGTTCGCGGGAGGGCCAGGTGACGCATCTGGTCATCAAGCCGACCGATGCGGGTCTCGTGTCGAGCCTCCTCGTCGAGACGAACCGCCGCACGTACGCGATCAAGCTGGTCTCTACCCGGCACGAATGGATGCCCTTGATCGCGTTCAATTACCCTTCCGACGTGCAGCGGCAATGGTCCCTCTATCGGCAAACCGTCGCCTTCGGTGCAGCAGCCTCTACGCTGCCAAGCGGTGAGAACATCGCGAATCTGGATTTCGGGTTTCGCCTGTCGGGAGACCATCCGAGCTGGCGGCCGCTCCGGGTCTACACGGACGGCTGGAAAACATACATTGAGTTTCCCCGCTCCATCGGCTCGGGTACGGCGCCGGCACTGGTTGCGCTTGCCAATGGTGGCAGGTGGTTCTCCGGCCCCACCGAGCAGATGGTGAACTACCGGATGCAGGGCGATCGCTACATCGTCGATCGCGTCCTTGATCGGGCGGAATTGGTGTCCGGGGTCGGCAGCGATCAGACGCGCGTGGTCATCACGCGGGACGGTGCACGATGACCCGCATGCTTCGCGTCGCGACAGTTCTGGTGATGACCGGCCCGGTCGCTGCGTGCGCGCTCTGGTCCGGCGATTCTTATGTCGATCAGCTCGAGACGCCGGCGGACGCACGCGTGCTGGCTGACGATATGGCGGATATCGTGGCCGGGCAGCTCGCCCCCGCTTCCAGCACACTCATCCTCGATCCGACGCCCTCCGAGCAGGCCGCCAACAACCTGACGCCGGCGTTCGTGGCGGCGCTCCGGGATCGGGGCTTCGCGGTCGCGGATGCAACACAGGCTGCTGCACCGAGCGCACACCGCATTCGATATCTCGTGACGCGCCTGGACAGCGGAGATCTGCTGCGCGTGACGATCGACGGCGGTGCTGCTGAGGCCTCCCGGTTCTTCGTCCGCAACAGCGCCGGTGCCGTGCAGGCCGGAGGCCCGCTCACGCTACGGCGGATGCCGGAGGCGAACTGATGGACGATACCTCTCCCGACGGCCCCGATCATTCACCGCCTATGCTGTCACCGCCGCCGCGGCGGGGTAGGGGCGTTCGCCGTCTCAACCGCATCCCGATCTACTGCTTCGTCGGCGGCGCCATGCTGGTGGTCGCCGCGGTTGGCTATACGTACCGCGAGCGCATGGCGCAGGCGGCAGCCAACATGCGCGCTGCCGACCAGAAGCGGCCGGAGCCCGCGAGCGGCGCCGCTGTGCTGAACGGCGTGCCCACCGACGGCGAGGTGAAGTCGGCCGGGTACCGGCTTCCGCTTTCGCCGTCATCACAGCAGCATTCGCCGAGGCAAGCCGAGGCCTCGGCTCTGCCATCTGACCATGGCGCGGGAGCGCCCGTATCGCACGATGAGGATGTGGCGGCAAAAGCCCGCCAGCAGGCATGGCAGACGTACTACGCCCAGGTCGCCGAGGTGCAGAAGGTCGAACTCGCCGCCGCGCAGTCGGCGATGAGTTCCAACACCAGCCTGACCAACAGTGAGCGCACCGCACCGAGCGCTGGCTCTCCCCTGGCACCCGGTGGCACCGAAACAGGCCAGACGAGTGCGATGGCCGGTGTCCCGGCAGGCTATCCCGCCGCGCCGGCCGTCCCGGGCGGTTATGGCGTCGGACTGCCCGCTTATCCCTCAGCCCGGATCGATGCGACCGGGCAGCGGGAGAAACAGGCTTTCCTGGCGCAACCCGGTGATACGACAGGTGCGTCGGATGACCTGCGAGCGACGCTGCGTGAACCGTCGTCGCCCTATCTTGTGATGGCCGGCACCGCGATTGCGGCGGTCATGGTTGACGACATCAACAGCGACATGCCCGGCATCATCGTCGGCCAGGTCGCCGAGAATGTGTACGACACCGCGACGGGACGGTACTTGCTGATCCCGCAAGGCGCCCGGCTGATCGGCGAATACGACAACAGCGTGTCCATGGGCCAGACCCGGATCGGCGTGATCTGGACGCGGATCATCTACCCCGACGGCGAGTCGATCGACCTTGGCTCGATGGAGGGTGCAGACCAGGGCGGCGATGCCGGCTTCCACGACCTGGTGAACACGCATCTCTGGTCGAAGATCGGCAATGCGCTGCTGATCTCGATCGCGGGCGCCGGTGTGCAGCTCTCGCAGCCCCAGGCAGTGAATGGTCAGAACTATAATTCGCAGCAGATCGCGGCGGCCGCCCTCGGCCAGCAATTCGGTGAACTTGGGGAAGAATATGCACGTGCCGGTCTCTCGATACCGAATACACTCGAGATCCGCCCGGGCTATCGTTTTGTCGTGATGGTCAACAAAGACATCCACTTGCGGCCTTATGTGGACCGTCGGACGGCCGACACCGGCCTGTTGGTGGGATTGGATGCCAGCGACCTGCCTGAGAGGTAGCTGCGTCGGGATGGCTGGTGGCAGGGGGATATGAACCAATTCCATGCGAAGTGAAGCCCCTCACATGAGGTGTTGCGTTGGCGCAAATCGTGGTCGGTCACGTTTCGCACCCTTGGGGCTCATGGCTCGCGTGCAATCCGCAACGGACCGTGAGAGCGTTCTCGGTTGTGGTGGAGGCGATCTGCTGGACGATCACCTCGTGGGTGACGAACGGGCGGTCACGCCAGTTCCGCGTATTGAACGCGGATTTGCGGTGTTCGATCCGATTTCCACTGTGCGATTTCCACTGTGCGATTTCCACCGTGCGATTTCCACTGGGCGAGTTGCCAGGGCGCACCGTGCAACAGGATCTGGCAGCGCCAGCGCGCCTTCCTATCGTGAACTGGCACACCGCGCTCTCGGTCGGGCATCAGATTCTCCAGTCGCGCGTCGAT
>JASHQG010000335.1 GCA_030037665.1 Acetobacteraceae bacterium | reverse complement strand
GCGATCTCAGCTTCGTGGAAATCGATGACCGGCTGCGTGCCCTGCTGCGGGACGCTGAAGCGCGGTATGAGCTGCCGGTCGTTTCGCGCGCGCTTCGTGAGGTGTGGCGCGCCGAAGGCGTTGCCGCGGTGCGCCGAATGTTACCTGTGGATATGGCACTCCATGCACGTATCGGCCTGGCGCGCGGCCGGTCCGAGCATGCGGACAAGTGCTATGCCATGCTGAATGGCGTACTCTGGTAAGGCGAACCGATGGCAGATGATCAGCGTGAAGTGTTGACGATCGGGCACTCGTCGCATTCGATGGAGCGCTTCCTGGAGTTGCTGCGTGGTGCGGGCGTAACGGCGGTTGCCGACGTGCGCTCGGCGCCGTATTCGCGTCACGTACCGCAGTTCAATTCTGACCCGATCAGGACTGCGTTGCGCGGAGCGGGGGTAGCTTACGCCCACCTTGGCAAGGAATTAGGTGGGCGGCCGCGTGATCCGTCGCACTACCGTAGCGGCGTAGTGGATTACGAAGCGATCGCGGCGACGCCGGCATTCCGGTCCGGGTTGCAGCGCCTTCTGGACGGCGCGGCGACGCATCGGGTTGCACTGATGTGTGCCGAGGCGGACCCGCTGGAGTGCCACCGGTGCCTGCTGATCGCGCGCGCTCTCGCGGCGCGTGGGGTGCCGGTGCGGCATGTGCTGGCGGATGGCGTAACGACGACGCAAGCTGAGATCGAGGATGAATTGCTGCGCCGCACCCACCGTACGGATGATGACTTGTTCCTGACACGCGCGGAGCGCGTTGCCGTTGCGTACAAAGAGCAAGCCATGAAGGTCGGATTTTCCGACCACGATTTGGCGAGCTGAGGTTGATGCCGAACATCTTTACGATCGGTTTCACGCGGAGCTCGGCGGAGCACTTCTTCAAGCGGCTAATCGATGCCGGCGTGTGCAAAGTGATTGACGTGCGCGTTCACAACAAGTCGCAGCTTGCTGGTTTTGCAAAATCAGGCGACCTGGCTTGGTTTCTGCGCGAGCTGGGCGGCATCAGGTACGAGCATGCGCCGGCGCTCGCACCGACCGGCGAAATGCTTAAGTCGTACCGCTCTGTAAACGGAAGCTGGGACACCTACGCGCGGCAATTTCATCAACTGATGGCCGAGCGGGAGATCGAACGAACGTTCCAGCCGGAAGTACTCGCCGGAGCCTGCCTTCTGTGTTCCGAATCGACACCACATCGGTGCCATCGACGCCTGGTCTGCCAGTATCTGAATGAAAAGTGGAACAACGCACTGACGGTGCGACATTTGTAGTGTCCCCGTCATGGTCGGGGCCGCACGGGACCGGACGACGCAGCCCATCGTACGGGCCAGGCTGAACACCGACGGGCATCCGGCATGCCGCTTCCGGGCAGGTACGCGCCCGTGGGTGCCAGCACAGAACCCAGAGATAACACCAACACACAATCCGATGCCGGTTGCGTGTCGAGCCGTCCGTCAAGACTGTTCGAGAAGACGCAGCCGGCGGTGGAGGTGCAAATCAACGCCATCGCGTCGGCTGATGCCACTGCAGCGGCAGCGATGCCACCGGTGGATCAGGCGGGTCCGAGGCCCGCGACCTTCGGACGCAACCAGATCGGTGGCCACATCGACCTGCCGCTGCCCACGTTGTTGACGTACCCGGCGAGTTGCCGGTGGGGCACCGCGCGACCCCGCTTTGTTCCCAGCCGCGCCACCCTGAGAACGCATCAGGAATACAATACGAACATGCTAAAATCCGCTTGCGCAACACAGGAGACCGATCAATGATGCCAAATCGATCCACCGTTACGACATGTTACGCAATATGGCACTGACAGAACTGCGTGGCACGAGAAAAGACGCTAGCACCACGAAGATCCACCGCGGTGCCGACCTACCGCCTGCGCCATACATCTCCTTCGCCTCGGTACTCAGGGTGCTCGAAGCGCTCCGCAGATCCGGACCGCGTGACAAAGACGTTCGCCGATTTGTCGAAGATATAGACAAAACCTGCGCCACTCATCGCCTTGCTGCGCTGCGTTTTCTCGGCCTACTCGACGCCGCGAGCATGCCCACTCCCGCCCTGACCAACGCGCTTGGCGCGATGGGAACTGCTGCTTGGCCAGGCGCTTTGGCACTGACAATTGGACCAGCATTTCGCCCGATTATGGCGCTCGACCTGGCAAATTTGACACTAACGCAACTCGTGACGGCATTCGCCCAGCACTACGCTGGGAGCGAGGGGGTGCTGCGCAAATCTCGTACCTTCTTTGTTCATGCGGCGATCCAAGCCAAGATACCGCTGAGTCCTGACCTCGTGCGTTCCGCCAAGCCGCGCGCCGGCGACCGCGTCGGCGTGATCAGCAGAAACCAACCCCGCTCCACCACCGCCTCAGATGGCAGTCACCCTGAGTCGCTCGCAGATGGCGTGCATGCAGTGAAACCACCGGTGTCCCTTGCTGTTCGGCTACTCTCGGAACTCGACACTCGCGCGATGGATGACAACGTGCGGCACGCCTTCTGGACGCTGCTGCGCCACATTAAGGACCAGGGAATTTAAACGAGAGTGATGGCCGGACCGGCCGGTCACGTCCGAGATGTGGAGACACTGCATCGGCGCGCCGGTGTTGCTTCGTGGCGGCAGAACGAGGCGAGG